>CAVBPJ010000031.1:0-31748 GCA_963597265.1 Evtepia sp.
AATATATATTGAGTAATATTTATAATATACAATCAGCCAGAAATATGTTATATTTAAACATATGCAGGCTAAACTTGTTTGATGAGGTGAATGAATTGCTTAATGAGAATAAGATTAAGATGATGACTAAGATGGCAATATATGAAAAGAACGAAGGAAAAAGCATGTTAAAGACTGCTAAGTACTTCAAGGGAGATTATGTTGCGTTTGGTATATTAAAGACAGTAATTGCAACTACATTTGCCGGAGTAATACTTCTGGCAATGTATTTTCTGTGTAATGCAGAGGGTATGATTCAGGATATTAATAATCTTGATTATATAGGGCTTGCCAAGAAGTTTGCATTATACTATGTGCTTATGCTTATTATATTCTGCACAATTGCTGGATTTGTATATTATTTCAGGTATGAGAATACCAGAAAAGGTCTTAAGAAGTATTTTTCAAGGCTTAATAAGCTGGAAAGATTCTACACAGGACAGAAGAAGAAATAATCATTGGAGGCGTAGATGGCATTTTTATTAGAATTAAAAGAAGGTTTTAAGAAGTTTTATAACAGATATAATACATATGTTGTTCCAGCGGCAAAGTTTGTTGTTGCAATGATAGCATTTATTATGATTAATGCAAGCATTGGCTATATGGACAAGTTAAAGAATCCAGTGTTTGCACTGTTGTTGTCAGTTATATGTGCATTTTTACCGGGAGGATTTACACTGGTTATTCTTTCTGTGTTTATTCTTCTTCAGTTATATGTTATAGCACCTGAATTTGCATTGCTTGTTTTATGCATTATGCTTCTTATGTATCTGTTGTATTTCAGATTTACACCAAAGAAGTCATATCTGCTTATTATCACAGCAATGCTGTGCTGGATGAAGATTCCATTCGTACTTCCAGTAGCTGTAGGACTTTGCTCATCAGCTCTTGCAGCAATTCCGGTAAGTTTTGGTGTAGTTATGTATTACATAATAAGAACTGCAAGTGATTATGAGGCAGCTATATCTGATGATTCTTTATCAGAGAGCATGAAGCAGATATCATATCTTATAGACAGTCTTTTAAAGAACAGACAGATGCTTGTACTTATCATAGCTGCTGCAATAACAATTATAGTTGTTTATATTATCAGAAGACAGAAGATTGACCATTCATGGAAGATTGCAATTATTGTCGGAAGTATAACAGAATTCTTAATTCTTGTTGTAGGACAGATTGCATTGAAGTCTGATTTTAACATTGTTCTGATAATTGTAGGTGTTATATTAGGTGTTGTAGTTGCATATGTATGCAATATTGTTTTCTTTGCGTTAGATTATAAGAGAACAGAATATGTACAGTACGAAGATGATGAGTATTATTACTATGTCAAAGCTGTGCCTAAGATTAATGTTGCCAGTGCAGATGTAAGAATTAAGCATATTAATGCCAAGAAGACCAAGAAAGCATCTGATATGAGACAGATGAGAACTAATGATACAGCTAAAGATAATGGATATGCAGCCTCTAATGAGGAAGAGGATGACATATTATTCTATGATGATGATAAGTAATAATTAGTAATCAGGAGAATTATTGATTAAAGGAACGGAGGCGATATTACAGTGAATAATTTCATAAGAGATTATCTTGTTAAATTATATATTCCGCGTATAACATGGACTGATGTTATCGAAATTGTGATTATTGCCTTTGTTATATACAATGTCATGGTATGGATTAAGAATACCAAGGCATGGGTTTTACTTAAGGGAATTATTATTGTTGTTCTGTTTGCATTATTTGCATATATCCTCAATCTTAAGACTATTCTGTGGATTGCAGGTAAGACAATCAGCGTTGGTATTATTGCGATTGTTATTATTTTCCAGCCGGAATTAAGACGGGCGTTAGAGCAGCTTGGACGAAAGAAGATTCTGTTTGGACTGTTCCGTTTCAGTGATGGTAAGGATAAGGGTGAGAGATTCAGCAGCAAGACAGCAGAAGAGATTGTAAGAGCATGTTACGATATGGGAGCTGCTTATACGGGAGCGCTTATTGTTATTGAACAGGACATGGTTCTTGAAGAGTATGAGAAGACTGGAATTGAAGTAGATGGTCTGGTTACAAGCCAGCTGCTTATCAATATATTTGAACATAATACGCCACTTCACGATGGTGCTGTTATTATAAGGGGAGACAGGGTTGTAGCTGCAACATGCTACCTTCCATTATCAGACAATAACAGCCTTAATAAAGCACTTGGAACAAGACACAGAGCAGGTGTTGGTATAAGTGAAGTGACAGATAGTATGACTATTATTGTATCTGAGGAAACCGGAAAGGTTTCTGTGGCTGTTGGAGGAGAACTTATTCATGATATTGATGCGGATTCTCTTAGAAACAAGCTGGAATACCTTCGCAGAAGAACTATAGATGTGAAGTCGTTCAAGATATGGAGAGGAAGGTTAAAGCATGAAGGAAAAGATGTTTAAGAACCTGAGCCTTAAGATTCTGTCGGCTATATTTGCGGTGGTTTTATGGACTGTTATTGTTAATGTGTATGACCCGACTACAAGTTATACATTCAGTAATGTATCTGTACAGCTTATCAATACAGAGAGCCTTACAGATAAGAATTACAGTTATGAGATTGTAGATGGTGGCAAGATATCCGTCTATGTAAGCGGTCCTAAGAGTATTGTTACGAACATTAAAGCAAGCGATATAGTAGCTACCGCAGACCTTAGTAAAATCAGTGCATTTGCTGATTATGTAGATATTCATGTATCTGTTGTAAAAGATGGACAGGTATTGAATAATGTAGAGGCTACTCCTAAGACGTCGGCAGTGAGACTCAGCATAGAGAACAGGGATACGAAAACTGTTAATGTAGTGTCAGAAGTTACAGGTGCAGCGGCTGATGGTTATGCAGTTGTTAAGAGAACTCTTAATCCTTCATCGGTTAAGGTTACAGGACCTTCATCGGTTGTTGAAACTGTTGACCACGCGGGTATATCTTTTGATGTGACAGGTGCTACGGCAGATGTTACAGGAACAGCAGATATTCATCTATATGATGCTGATAACAATGAGATTAATGATTCATCTCTTGAGCTTACACAGACAAGTGTTAATTATACTGCACAGGTTGTGAGAACTAAAACTGTCAGCATTGAGGTAAGAACATCTGGAAAACCGGCAGATGGATACAGGGTTTCGGAAGTAACACTTAATCATGACAGTGTTGTTGTATATGGCGATGCTAATACGCTTAACAGTCTGGAAAAGATTGTTATTCCTGCAAGTAACATTAATGTGGACGGATTGACAGAGAGTAAAGTATTCAAATTCGCTCTGGCAGATTATATTGACAAGTCGCTTTCTATTCTTGATAATCCTAGAATAGAGGTTAATGTTAAGATTGAGGCGACAAGTAGTAAGACAATAACTCTTAATACATCTGATATTAAGGTTAGTGGACTTGAAACTGGCATGAGTTACAGTTTTGAGGATAGAACATTTTCAATTGATGTGGAAGGTTCAGAAGCGGCACTTACGGCACTGGATGCGTCAGGAATTACTGTGACGGTGGATTTGTCGACATATACGTCTTCGGGAACAAGAAGCATTACAGTGTCAGTCAGACTTCCAGATGGAGTCACATTGAAGAGTACACCTTCAGTTAATGTATTGTTCAAGGATAATACGGAGGAGACTACGACAACGACACAGGAAACAACATCAGCAACAACTAATAATTGAGAGGTGATTCATATGGTAAGTGAGAAGATACTAGTTGGAAGTGCATTGGGAATACATCTTCGACCAGCAGGAGCAATGTGTGATACTGCTGTGAAATTTGATTCACACATAACATTTACATTTGGAAATAAGACTGTTAATGCAAAGAGTGTTATTTCAATTCTTGCATCAGGCGTTGGCTGTGGCGATGAGATTACGCTTATGGCTGAGGGACCAGATGAAGAAGAAGCATTGAAAGCAGTTTCTGAGAGCTTTAGAAAAGCTTTACAGGACTAATATATAAAGAAAAGAGGTAAAGGGTATGGGTTATATGGATACTTACAAAGCGTGGTGTGAGAATGAATACTTTGATGAAGACACACGCGCAGAACTCAAATCAATCGCAGGAGATGAGAAGGAGATTGAAGACAGATTCTATAAGGATCTTGAGTTCGGAACAGGCGGACTTAGAGGTGTTATCGGCAATGGTACTAACAGAATGAATGTGTACATTGTAAGAAAGGCAACACAGGGTCTTGCTAATTTTATCATTAAAGAGGGAACACAGGATAAGGGTGTTGCAATCTCTCATGATAACAGAAGAATGTCAAGAGAATTCGCACAGGAAGCTGCTCTTTGTCTTGCAGCTAATGGAATTAAGGTGTATATTTTCCCATCTTTAAGACCAACTCCAGAGCTTTCTTTTGCAGTAAGAGAACTTCACTGCACAGCTGGTATTATGGTTACAGCAAGCCACAATCCACCAGAATACAATGGATACAAGGTATACTGGGATGACGGATGCCAGATAACAGCACCTAAGGATACACAGATTATCAACGAAGTTAAGGCTGTTACAGATTTTAATGATGTTAAGACTATCGATGAAGAAGAAGCAAGAGTAAGAGGTCTTTATAATATTATCGGATATGATATGGATGATGCATTTATTGCAGCATTAAAGAAGCAGAGCCTTAACGGAGATATTATTAAGCAGGTTGCTGATGATATTAAGATTGTATATTCTCCATTCAATGGTACAGGTAATGTTCCTGTAAGAAGAATTTTAAGAGAGTTAGGTTTCAAGAATGTATATGTTGTTCCAGAACAGGAGAAACCAGATCCTAACTTCACAACACTTGAGTACCCTAACCCAGAAGATCCTAAGGCATTCACATATGCATTAAGACTTGCTAAGGAAGTTGATGCAGATATTATTCTTGCAACTGACCCTGATGCAGACAGACTTGGTGTATATTCTAAGGATACTAAGTCTGGCGAGTACAAGTCATTCACAGGTAATATGTCTGGTATGCTTATTGCAGAATACCTTCTTTCACAGAGAAAGGAGAAGGGACTTCTTCATGAGAATGGCGCATTTGTAAAGACTATCGTATCTACTAACTTAGCTGACCTTATTGCTAAGGAATATAACTTAAAGCTCATTGAAGTTCTTACAGGATTTAAGTATATTGGTGAGCAGATTAAGTTCTTTGAGCAGAATAATACATACGAATATGAATTCGGTTTTGAAGAGAGTTACGGCTGCTTAGTTGGAACTCATGCAAGAGACAAGGATGCCATCGTAGCTGTTATGGCATTATGCGAAGCAGCAGCATACTATAAGTCTAAGGGCATTACATTATGGGATCAGATGATTAACATCTTTGATAAGTACGGCTACTTCAAGGAAGGACAGAAGGCTGTTACTATGAAGGGTGCAGAAGGCGCTGTCCAGATTGCCAAGATGATGGATGATTTAAGAAATAATCCTCCTAAGAAGTTTGGTGCGTGGGATGTTGTAGAGTTCAGGGATTACAAGAAAGACGAGTGTACAGTTATTGCTACAGGAGAGAAGAAGCCAACAGGACTTCCAGAATCTAATGTACTTTACTTCGAACTTAATGACCATGCATGGTGCTGTGCAAGACCTTCAGGAACAGAGCCTAAGATTAAGTTCTATATGGGTATTAAGGGAACTGGTCTTGAGGATGCTGATAAGAAGCTTGAGGAACTTACTCAGGCAGTATCTGAAGTTGTCGGACTTTAATCAGTTCAAACTTAATTAACAACAAAAACACAATATGAACACATTTCGTTGTTATATTACAGATAATGACAGTGAGATGTGTTCATTTGTTATGTATGGAATGTTCATTGTCATAATACAATGGTAAAAGGAGATAATGATTATGTATAACGATAATAACGAGAATGATTCACAGTACCGTTACAGTGGCAGTGATATACCATATAACAATACTAATAACAACACGACTAATAGCAGCTTTAACAACAACAGCGCATTTTCAAGCACACCTTATGAACCTAAGAAGCATAAGAAGCACAATGGTGGATTTGTAAGAAAAGCAGCATGCTTTGTACTCGCAGCGGTGCTTTTTGGAACAATAGCAGGTTCAGTTATGTTTGGTGTTAATTATGCAGGAGGCAAGATTGTTGGCAGCAGCAAGTCAGATGCTACAGGTGTTAATATATCAACAGTAAGCAGCAACATTTCCAATGTTTCCAAGACAGATTCTTCACTTACAGAAGATACTAATCTTTCATCATCATCTAAGATGGATGTAGAAGCAGTTGCATCAGCTGCTCTTCCAGCAATGGTTGAACTTAATGGTACAACTACAGTAACAAGCTCAAGCTATTTCGGATATGGTCAGAGTTATGAAGCAACTTCAAGCGGAACAGGTATAATTGTTGGCAAGAGCGATACAGAACTTCTTATCGTAACTAATGCACATGTTGTAGATAATATTGATAATCTGAAATGTGTATTTGCAGATGGAACAAGTGCTAACTGCTCTGTTAAGGGTTCTAAGTCAGATCAGGATATTGCGGTAGCAGCAGTTGCATTAACAGATATCTCTTCTGATACAGCTTCTAATATTGCTATTGCAGAACTTGAGGATTCATCAGATATTAACGTCGGACAGCAGGTTGTTGCAATTGGTAATGCATTAGGTGAAGGACAGTCAGTTACAACTGGTATAATCAGTGCAAAGGACCGTTCAATCACAGTTAATAATGTAACATTTACAGGGCTTCTTATGACAGATGCAGCTATCAACTCTGGTAACAGTGGTGGTGCTCTTCTTAATTCAGAGGGAAAGGTTATCGCTATTAACTTTGCTAAGACCAGCAGTGATGGTGTAGAAGGTATGGCTTATTCAATACCTGTTTCTAATGTTAAGGATATTATTGATTCATTAATGACTAAGCAGACAAGAAGCAAGGTTTCATCAGATAAGGCAGCTTATCTTGGAATTGCAGCAGTAGATATTACAAGTAATTACGCATCATATTATGGATATCCTGTAGGTATTCTTATAAGAACTGTAGCTGATAATTCAGCAGCAGCTAATGCAGGATTAGAGACATACGATATAATTGTAGGATTTGATGATCAGACAGTTACAACTATGTCAGGACTTACTAACATGCTTCAGTACTACGAGGCAGGTGAGAAGGTAACTATAGATTATTATCATATGGAAGGAAGCGAATATGTTCTTAAGAGTACTGAGGTAACACTTGGTTCTAAGAAGTCATCTTAAGTATGTATTCCAAGTAGATATTTATGGATAATACCAATGAGAATATAACAGAGGATAAAGATATTAATAAGAATAATAACGGGAACTCTGATGAATATGAGAAGATATGTTTTGTGTGCAGAAGACCTGAATCAAGAGCAGGTAAGATGATTGTTATGCCTAATAACATATATATCTGTCAGGACTGTATGCAGAGAACATTTGACTCAATTAACAGCAATGGTATCAATTATGAAGATATGATGAAGATGTCAAACATGCCTGGAATGGGCATGTTTGGCAATTTTGGCGTTATGGATTCTGACCCGGTTCCTGAGAAACAGAAGCTTAAGAAAAAGAAAGAGGACAAGAAGGAATTTCCTGCTCTTGATGTTTCTAAGCTGCCTGCACCACATGAGATTAAGAGAAAGTTAGATGAATATGTAATTGGTCAGGACTATGCCAAGAAGGTGATGTCAGTTGCTGTATACAATCATTATAAGAGAGTCTCAGCAGATGCCAGTCTGCTTGGTGATGTTGAGATTGAGAAATCTAATATGCTTATGATTGGACCTACAGGAAGTGGTAAGACATATCTTGTTAAGACACTTGCAAGAATATTGCAGGTTCCGCTTGCTATTACAGATGCAACAACTCTTACTGAAGCCGGTTATATCGGTGATGATATCGAATCAGTTGTTTCCAAGCTTTTACTTGCAGCAGATAATGATGTAGAGAAGGCTGAACATGGAATTATATTTATTGATGAGATAGATAAGATTGCCAAGAAGAAAGAGACAAGAAGCAGGGATGTAAGCGGTGAATCTGTACAGCAGGGAATGTTAAAGCTTTTGGAAGGCAGTGAGATTGAAGTACCTGTTGGTGCAACAAGTAAGAATGCAATGGTTCCACAGGTTACAGTTAATACTAAGAATATTCTGTTTATATGTGGTGGTGCATTCCCAGACCTTGAAGATATTATCAAAGCCAGACTTAACAAGTCATCATCTATGGGATTTAATGCAGATCTTAAGGACAAATATGATAACGAGAAGAATATTATGTCATACGTTACAGTAGATGATCTGAGAGAGTATGGAATGATTCCTGAATTCTTAGGAAGACTTCCAATTGTGTATTCTCTTGACAGACTGGATGAAGATATGCTTGTTAATATTCTTAAAGAGCCTAAGAATGCTATTCTTAAGCAGTATCAGAAGCTTTTAGAGCTTGATGAGGTTAAGCTGGAATTCACTGATGATGCATTAAGAAGTATTGCAAGAAAGGCAATGGAGAAGGATACAGGCGCAAGAGCGCTCCGCTCTATTATTGAAGATTTCATGCTTGATATAATGTATGAGATACCTAAAGACAGCAATATCGGTTCAGTTACTATTACTGGAGATGTTGTTGAGAAGAAAGGTGCTCCGATAATAACTATGAGAGCATAGAATCACATTAGAATATTACAGAACATTTCTGAATACATATAGCATGTACCATTGTTGCTTTATGTTAAGGAGATGTTATGGCATGTGATTTTGATATAACTAAAGAGAACATATACGATTACATAATCGAAGATACCCCAGGGGCTAAAGAAGCAATAGAGGCACTTTCAGGGATATGTTCACAGCGGGCTGATTCACAGTGGATTATAGCTCACGGAGAACTTCCTGATAACCGACAGCTTAATATAAGCTCTCTGGGGTATTTTACTATTCCGAAGCTGTATGGACCTATGGCGGCAGATGTGGATATAAGTGCACTTGATGAGATTGGAGCTCTTAGGGTGCTTGGTCAGGATAATCTGCAGGCAGATGGGAGTAATGTCCTGATAGGTTATGTAGATACAGGAATAGATTATCTTAATGATGTATTTAAGGATGAACTGGGAAACACGCGGATTCAGGCTATATGGGATCAGACAGATAAGAGCGGAACTGATGGCGTCAATATGTATGCACATTTTGGCAGAGTATACGAAAAAGAGGATATAGACAGGGCAATAGAGGCTGACAATAATGGTGACAATCCTTATACATACGTTGCAGAGCGCGATACGATTGGGCATGGAACTATATTGGCATCGATATCAGCAGGTTCATATTCGGGCGGCTATGTCGGAGTTGCTCCCAAATCAGAGCTTCTGGTTGTTAAGTTAAAGGAGAGCAAACAGTATCTAAAAGATTTCTTTCTCATAAAGGATGATGTGCCGGCATACGAAGAAAGTGATATCATGCTTGCTATGAGATTCCTTGCAGATGAGGCGGTGCGACTTGGAAAACCACTCATAATAATATTCGGAATGGGAAGTGCCAATGGTTCAAGGACAGGTGCTGCACCTCTTGCTGAGATGATGGAGAGTCTCACTAAAAGACCTAATATATCGGTTGTTACATGTATGGGCAATGAAGCTAATAATAAATGTCATTACAAGGGAACTGTAACATCAGCCCTCGTGCCTGATGTCATGGAGGTAAATGTTGGAGGAACAGGCAAGGGCTTTACAATGGAAATATGGGCTGAAAGCCTCGATATATTATCGGTATCAATAGAATCACCATCGGGTGAATATGTTCCGAGAATTCCGGCGAGAATGGGTGCAAGCATGGAATATACATTCCTCTATGAGGGAAGTACGGTTACTGTAGATTATCAGATAACTGAAAATGTGGCTGGAATGGAAGTTATATTCATAAGGCTGAAAACACCCGTTGAAGGTACATGGAAATTCTATATATACAGCCTTACTAATATCAAAGGAACTTATAATGCATGGCTTCCATTAAAACAATTTACAGGACAGGATATATATTTCTTAAAATCAGACCCGGACACTACGCTTACAGTTCCTGCAGCAGCTAACAGAGTTATAAGTGTAGGTGCATACAATCATTATACTGGTGCGAGTTATTATGAAAGTGGCAGAGGGTATAGCGCTGATGGAAGAATAAAGCCTGACTTTGTTGCACCAGGGGTAGGAGTGTATGGGATTGCTCCGTCAGGAGGTGTTAAGGTAACAGGAACAAGCTATGCAGCAGCTTATGCAGGCGGTTGCGTTGCACTTCTGTATTCTTATCAGGTAAATATAAGAAAGACGGCTATGGTGAATCATAATGATATTAAGGCACAGCTTATAAGGGGTGCTGTGCGTTCAGAATATATGGTATATCCTAATCCTGTATCGGGTTATGGAAAGCTGAATATATATACAACATTTAACATGATGAGAATATCTTAGGTTGAAATACCTTGTGTTATATGCTAAATTGTTCATACATGATGAGAAGAGGAGAAGAAAGTATGAAATATAAAGCATTAGCACTGGATTTGGATGGAACATTAACTGACAGTAAAAAGAAAGTTCCTTCAGGCAATAAAGAAGCTATTGCGAAAGCAATAGATGCAGGAGTTAAGGTTATTCTTGCATCAGGAAGACCGCTTTTTGGAATAACACCAATAGCCAAAGAACTTGAACTTGATAAGAAAGGCGGATATATACTGGCGTATAACGGTGGATGCATAGTTGACTGTAAGACAGGAAAGCAGATGTCTGCGACAATAATGCCACAGGATTGTATAGCTGATATATGCAGTCTTGCAAGGGCTAACGGAGTGTATGCTCTGACATATGCTGATACACAGATAGCGGCAGAAAGTGATACAGATGAATATGTAAAGAAGGAAGCAATATGTAACAGTACTACAATCAAGAAAGTAGATGACTTGCAGGAATATGTGGATTATCCGGTAGAGAAATTCCTCGTTGTAGGAGAACATGAAAAGCTTCTTCCAGTACAGAAAGCTCTGTTGGATAAGCATGACGGAGTAATCAATGCATTTTTCTCAGAGAGCTATTTCTTAGAAGTTGTGCCTGCGGGAGTTGCGAAAGATGCATCTTTGGATAAGCTGCTTACAATGCTTGATATAACAAGCGAAGAGCTTGTTGCATGCGGTGATGGAATGAATGATATTCCGATGTTAAAGTATGCAGGTCTTGCGGCAGTTATGGAGAATGCATATCCTGAGGTTAAGAAATATGCAGATGTCAATGCACCATCTAATGATGACTGTGGTGTGGCATATGTGATAGATAATTATATATTATAATACTGAATCAAAAAAGCCCGGCAGTCAGATGTGACTGCCGGGCTTTTTATATGTTGTGTTGTTTACTTATTCAGCACTGTTATTAAGACTGTCAACATATTCGTCTACATCAAATACATCACCGTTCTGAATCTTACTCATAAGCTGGATAGCTGTATTAATGCTGTCTGCATTAGGATATACAACAGAAGCACCTCTAAGACCAGTTATCTCAAGATAAGCAGGACCCTGTCCAGCAGGTGGCTGAGTTGTTCCTTCGATACTGTATGTCTGAATATTCCATGCTGTACTGTCGCTTAACTGAAGCTTAACAAGATCAGATATTGTACTTGTTGGAATATTAGTAAGGAACATATCACTAACAGCATCAAGTACGGCTGAATACTTGGTAAGTATTGCAGGTGAAGTAGCTTTCTGTAAGATACCCTTGATAGCAGCTGTCTGGTTACGTCCACGCTGGAAGTCTCCGGCAGCAAATGCGTATCTTTCTCTTGAGAATGCGACTGCCATCTCACCATCACATTCATTAGGTCCTTTGACGAAATGATATGGAATAGGAGAAGAATCTTCACCACATGTAAATTCTACTTCTGAATCAATTGTGATTCCACCAAGTGCATCTACTACAGCGATACATCCAGAGAAATTAATCTTTACATAGTAATTAATGTTCACACCATATAAATCTTCAAGTGTTTCCATAGAAGCTTCTACACCGTAATTGCCGGCATGTGTAAGCTTATCATAACCCTTTCTTCCATCAGGACCGGTAATCTTAATATAAGAATCTCTTGGTGTAGTAACAAGAAGAATCTGCTTGGTTTCTGGATTGACAACAGCAAGAATATTAACATCACTAAGTGCATTATTCTGAAGCTGGAAATCATCACCATCATCACTTGAGATACCAGATACATATATTATAAATGAATCTTTCTTTACGTTAACGTTAGATTTCTGGACTGTAACAAGCTTCTTATATTCATACTGTTTAATAATCTTAATTCTGCTTTCAAAGTCTTCATATTGTGAAGAAACAACTTTTAACATTGTATCGTTCATTACAATTGCCTGAACTTCGCTGTTGTCATAGAATGCAGCAACGAGGTCATCCCATGATGTGTATTCTGTCATGGTTAAATCATTCTTGCCAAGTTCTGACTTAACAGAGTTGAAAGCTGTCTTGACATTCTCATTGCTTGCTGATGAGTTATATGCGAACTTGTAATTAGCAAGATCACTGACAGATGAAGCTTTATCATCAGCCAGTACACATATATCAACAACATCAGTGTTAATCTCAGGAAGATTAAGCTTGGTAAGAACAGAGTCAACCTTTGCTGAAACAAGATATATGAATACAATCACACCTGACATAAGTACTGCCAGAATCTTACCTATAATATGTGCCTTCGTAAACTGCGATGTGAAATCGTACAGGAATATTAACAGTAAAAATGCGTTGACTGCAATTAAATACTTCAATGGAAGAATATCTAACTTAAATATATTAAATAAAAGTAATCCCGATACAACAAGCTGTATCAGAACTAATATAAGACCAATAAGTGTTCCCCAGCCCCTTCGCTTTCTTTTCCGCTCTTTCTTGGAAAGAGATTCTTTATTCTTAAACAGATATTTCATATCATCTTTACTTCTGGTAAAAAAATTGGACATAACCTACTCCTTAATACTTTAGGATTAAAAAAATAACGAATACATTCTACCATGATTTTATCAAAAAGTAAAACTTAATTATCTTAAGTTTAGAAAACAACATACTTTAAGAGTAGGCTAATTTTAATTAATATTATTACAAATAACTTAAAGTTAATAGGTAAACGCTATAAAAAACTTGCGGAAATTAATTAAAACGCATATAATAACGCTTGTATTGATGTACAGCAATGTACAATCTTAAATAATAATTCAAAGGAGTGTTTTAAGGTTATGGGGTATGTTGATGAAGTATTAGACATCGTGTCTAAGAAGAATGCAGATCAGCCTGAATTCTTACAGGCAGTAACAGAGGTTCTTGAGTCTTTAAGACCAGTCGTTGAGGCTAACGAGGAAGTTTACAGAAAGAACGCTATTCTTGAAAGAATTACAGAGCCAGATCGTCAGATCATGTTCAGAGTTCCTTGGGTAGATGACAAGGGACAGGTACAGGTAAACAGAGGTTTCCGTGTACAGTTCAATAACGCTATTGGACCATACAAGGGTGGTTTAAGATTACATCCTTCAGTAAACTTAGGTATTATCAAGTTCTTAGGTTTCGAACAGGTATTCAAGAACTCACTTACAACTCTTCCAATCGGTGGTGGTAAGGGTGGTTCTGATTTTGATCCTAAGGGCAAGTCAGACAGAGAAATCATGGCATTCTGCCAGAGCTTTATGACAGAACTTTACAAATATATCGGCGCTGATGTTGATGTTCCAGCTGGTGATATCGGAACAGGCGCAAGAGAGATCGGTTTCATGTTCGGTCAGTACAAGAGAATCCGTGGTACATTTGAAGGTGTACTTACAGGTAAGGGACTTACATACGGCGGATCACTTGCAAGAACAGAAGCTACAGGTTATGGTTTATTATACCTTACTAATGCATTATGGAAAGATAATGGATTATCACTTGAGGGTAAGACAGCAGCTGTATCTGGTTCAGGTAATGTTGCTATCTACGCTATCCAGAAGGCACAGCAGTTAGGTGTTAAGGTTGTTACATGCTCAGATTCAACAGGTTGGGTTTATGATCCAGAAGGAATTGATGTTGCACTTCTTAAGGAAGTTAAGGAAGTTAAGAGAGCACGTCTTACAGAATATGCAGCTGCTAAGCCATCAGCTCAGTACTTTGCTAAGCAGAATGGTGAGCACGGAGTATGGCAGTACAAGGTAGACCTTGCTCTTCCATGCGCTACACAGAACGAGTTAGACATCGAGGATGCTAAGATGCTCGTTGCTAACGGTGTTGTATCTGTAACAGAGGGTGCTAACATGCCTACAACATTAGAAGCTACTAAGTACCTTCAGGAGAACGGTGTTCTCTTCGTAGGTGGTAAGGCTGCTAACGCTGGTGGTGTTGCTACATCTGCTCTTGAGATGAGCCAGAACTCAGAGAGACTTTCATGGACATTCGAAGAAGTTGATGGAAAGCTTAAGGGAATCATGGAGACAATCTACGCTAACATTTCAGATGCTGCTAAGAGATATGATATGACTGTTGGTGGAAAGACAGACTACGTTGCTGGTGCTAATATCGCTGGTTTCGAGAAGGTTGTTGATGCTATGCTTGCTCAGGGAGTTTGCTAATCATTACGATATAATGTAATAAAGTCTTATTAATATGATTTAATTATGAGGTTCTGCAGACAATATGTCTGTAGAACCTTTTTGAGTTTTTTTGAGCTTATTTTTACTTGGCAGATTGCAAAAAATGATTTATATTATATGGTTGTAGAAGTATAAAATGTGGAGGTCTGTATGAGAAAGAATATAGCAAGAGTATTGCTGTACATAGCATGTGCAGTACTTGTTGTTTTTTATATATTAGTATTATGGTGGGGAAAGAATCCTAAGGTTGGAACAGAATACAGAATGTATTATCTGACACATGAACTTACTGACTGGCCAGGATATGGCAATCTGAAATATACATTTGGAACGAAAGAGATATGTACAGAGCATAAAGACCGTAATGGTAATGAACTTAGTAATGTCTGCAGCCGTAAAGGTCAGGGCTGGCAGAAATCAAAGAGATACGAAGGAACGAAGAATACAGCCAGAGATTCATATATATATTATATTCCGGAAGAATCATCTGATGAGGTGTATCTGGTATGTGATATTACTGAATATAACACAGATGCAGCAGATGATAAGGGCATAGAAGTGTATGTGAATGATGAGCTGATTGGTAATATAGATAATAAGGGAACAGCTAAACTAAAGGTAGGACATGTCAGCGCAGATGAACTTCTGACAGTCAGATTTCATGCTGACAATGCAGAATATACGCTTTATAGTATAAGCCTTGATGAATGACAGAATATCCAAAGATGACAGATTTTATGTAAGTGATAGAAAGGTAGAATTATATGAAGAAATCAGGATCGAAATCATTATTACAGAGAATTAAGCCATATGCCATACCAGGTATCATAACCGGTCTGGTTGTGGTTGTAATACTTATACTTAAAGGTATATGGCCTTTTGGAAGCAGCAGAATAGATTATTTTGATAACATGCAGCAGGTTGCACCGCTTTATGCACATCTGTGGGACTTCATGCATGGCAAGGCGTCAATATGGTTTGACTGGTATACAGGTCTTGGAACCAATGTATCAATGAGTATATCAGCATTCTCAATGATTACGCCATTCAACCTGCTGTTATATTTTGTTCCAAGAAATTACATATTAGAGAGCATATCAATACTTACACTGGTTAAGATGATATTCATGTCAGTTGCAATGTATGCTCTTATTAATAAGAAATACAACAATCTTGTATATGGTTTAAAGGTTACATTTGCATGTATGTATGCATTCTGCGGTTATGTGATTCTTTACGGTTCATGCTTTACACCTTGGATGGATATAGTTGCATTCTTCCCTCTCCTTATCATGGCATATGACAGAATGTTTGAGACAGGAAAGAAAATGTTCTATATATGTATGGTTGCACTCTGCTTTATAATTAACTATTACTTAAGTGCAATGTCACTTATATACATATTCCTTATCTGCGGAATCAGAATGATTATCATGCAGGAGAGAAAGCAGTGGAAGGAAACAGCATGGAATGTCGGTATTGGTACAGTTGCAGGTATCGGACTTTCAGCATTTGTTCTTGTTCCTGTATTTGCACAGTTATCTTCTTCACAGAGAGGTGGCGCATCTAAGGGGCTGTTATCACAGTATGCTGGCTGGATAACAAGTTCAATTGTGACAGATGGAGCAATGGCAGCACTCCAGCGTTGGATGATGCTTTATGGACTTGCATTCGTAGTTGCAATAATTGTTATGGGTATAAGAAAGTATAAGTCAGACAGAAGAGAACTTATCTATACAATAGCAATGCTTGTGGTTGCATTAGGTCCGGTGCTTATGGAAGCTACCAACCTTATGTGGCATTTTGGCTCATATAATGGATATACATTAAGAAATGGCTATATAGTATCATTTACACTCATCTGTATTGCTGCAGGAATGGCTGAGAAGATGTTTACAAATGTATCTTTAAAGGGTACTTTCTATCTTAAGCAGGCGGCGGTTGTGGCAGTACTTGGTGCTGTATATGTGATGATATACAACATTTTACCAATTAATAATGAAAAGCTTGCAATGGTATTCTTCATTGTAATATTTGCAGTGATGCTTGGTATATACATGTTCATGCTTATAAGAAAGAAGAAAGAATTTAACTGTAAGTCAGTTATTCTTGTTGTTGCACTTGAGTTATTTATAGGTGCTTATGCTCTTATAGGACCACCTAAGTTCTATACATATGAAGACTATCAGATTGGTGATTATGTACAGTATGCCAATGATGCATCAGACAGTCTTGATATAGAGGAGTCTGCTACAGACAGAATAGTAAATCCTGATATCAGTCTTAATGCCAATTATCCGCTTATATTAAGAAGAGGTGCGTTATCAAGCTTTACAGCAGCATTAGAGGATGATACACAGAGCTATGCCAAGAGATGGGGTTATTCTAAATATTTCCTGTGGCTGTTAGATTCAGGTGGAACAGTATTCAGTAATGCAGTACTTCATGTTACACAGGCAGTTAATATTAATGAACTTGACAGTGCTTTATATACATTGGAGAAGAAGGAGGGCGATTACAGCCTTTATAATACTAATTATAATCTACCATTCGGATTCTGCGTTGACAGCAGCTTCAGCAAGCTTGATATGACTAATGTTGACTGGATTACATATCATAACAGAATGTATAAGGCAATGACTGGGGATAATGAAACATTTGTAACAAGAATATATCCACAGACAGAGACAGCAGGTAATATCAAGTCAATGACTGTCAGTGTCGGAAGCAGAAGTGCTATATATATGAATATTGCGGATGTCAAGAAGCCTAATGCAGATGCCAATGCTTCAGACCTTGAAAGTGGCATGCATATATATGTCAATGGAGAGGCAGTTGTTGTTCCTACACTTGGAGATGTTAATAATACAGCGTACTTTACAGATTATAATAACAATCTTATGTATCTTGGAATATTCGAAGATGAAGATGTCCAGATTAAGATTGAATATGATAAACATAAGTATATGAAGCAAAGTAAGATGACTATCGGACTCCTTAATATGGAGAAGATGGATAAACTCTGTGAGGAATTTGCAGATAAGCAGACAGAAGTATCATATACCAATAATACACTCACAGTTAAGATTAACAGTGATGGAACTAAAGATTATGCTCTTATACCAATTATTAAGAGCGATAACTGGGTTGTTACACTTGATGGCAAGACAGTTAAGACTAAGGAAATCGCAGGATTATTCACAGGTGTACAGGTTCATGAAGGAGAGAATACTTTAGTGTTTACATTTGTGCCAAAGGGCAGAAATGCAGGACTTCTTATAACACTTGTAACGTTATTAATAATTGCGGCATGCCTTGTAATTAATCATATAAGAACTATAAATGTTCCTGTATGGGCTAAGTATTGCGCGCAGTATATATATGTCGGATTGTTTGCAATAGTTGTAATTGCGATGTTTGCAGTGCCTGTAATCAGCACAATTCCAGCTGCTATATATCATATAATCCGTATAATATTGAAATGAGGCATTAGATGAACAGACTAAAAGATAATGAGAATTGTAAGCTTCTGTTAAAGATTTTAATTATATTTGCAGTATCAAGACTGATAATGCTTATCATGGTTCCTGTGTACAATTCAATCATGGGAACACACAGGTCATTTCTGTTTCTTATGAACGAGTGGGATGCAAAGAAATATGCATATATAATCAATCATGGTTATACACATCCTACGGATATTGATCCACAGGCTAACTGGGCATTCTTCCCATTATATGTTATTGTGTGCGCAGCGTTAAAAGCAGTAACAGGCGGATTGATTAACACATATGTTATTGGAATGATAGTGTCTAATATATGCATTATTATTGCAGCATTCTTTGCTGTTAAAGGTCTTAAGAAGCAGACTTCTATTAAAGAAGAATATGCCATGATTATGCCAGTACTGTTGTTTATGGCACCATATACATTCTATTGCAGTTCTGTATACACAGAAGCAATGTTTATAATGTTTATAGTACTGTTTTTCTATTTTCTTTTTGATAAGAAATATATGGCAGCAGGAATTATGGCGGCATGCTCAAGTGGTACAAGAATTGTGGGATGTCTGCTGGTATTTGCATTAGTTGTACAGCTTTATATTGACATGGAAGGAACTAAGATAAGTTTTGGCAGGGTTAAGACATTTGTAACAGACATGCTTAAAGCACCTAAGAAGATGTTGTCTGTGCTTGTATGCCCGCTTGGAGCATTTGCATACATGACATTTCTTAACTTCTTCTGTGGTGATGCATGGGCATATAAGAATGTACAGATTGCATGGAGAGATGATGAGTATTTTCCGATTGTAGGAGTGTTATGGAAGGCATGTACAGGACAGATTGAACCAAGATATACATATATGGGCTGGTTCTGTATTGCAATTCTGATATTGTATGGATATATGTTCTACAGAAAATATTATTCAATGGCAGTATTTGGAATTATATCGCTTCTTGTTCCGCTGACATCACATGTTATGAGTACATGCAGATTCACGGCAGGAACATATGTTGTATTTGTCGGACTGTATGATATACTTTCAAGGTGTAATAAGGTTGTAAGATGGATTATTATGACAGTCCTGATTGCAATAGAAATATATCTTTTATTCTTATGGTATAATTCAGACAGCTGGCTTATGTAATATAATGAATGCATTATAAGCATAAAATTACATATACAGGCATAAGATATAACAATGCATTTTAATGCAGTATAAGAAAGGAAGAGATGAGGAATGTACGACGAGATTGTGGACAGACTTAACAGAATAAGCCAGTTTGCGCCATCTACCGGAGTAGAAAGGGGCAGACGGGTATTGCGTAATTGTGGCAATCCAGAGAAGGATTTGAAGATAATTCATGTTGCCGGAACGAATGGCAAAGGTTCTACATGTGCATATATTGCACAGATTCTGCAGTGCAATGGTTACAAAACAGGACTTTTTACGTCGCCTCATCTTGTGGATATCAGAGAGCGAATTAAGATTAATGGTCAGATGATATCAAAGAGCGATTTCGAAGAAGCATATAATGCTGTTGAAAACTGCAGAACGCAGGAACTGGCGTATTTTGATTATATGCTTGTTATGGCAATGTATTATTTTAAGAAACAGAATGTTGATTATGTTGTTATGGAAACAGGTCTTGGTGGAAGGCTAGATGCAACTAATGCTATTGAGAATCCTGTGATATCAGTAATAACAACTATTTCTCTTGAACATACTGCTATTCTTGGAGATACTGTTGAGAAGATTGCAGCCGAGAAAGCTGGAATTATAAAGCCGGGAATTCCGGTTGTATGCAGTGGTGTTGTCAAAGAGGCAGCGCAGGTGATAAAGTCTCATGCAGATGAGATGGGAAGTGACTGTTGTATAGTCGATGAGAATACATTTGAACTGGTACAAAATACATACGGTTATATTGATTTTTTAATTCATAATGAGTATTATAAGAATGATTGTTTCCGACTGGCTACGAATGCACTGTATCAGATGGAGAATGCAAGTATTGCATTAACAGCATGTGCTGTTCTTGCCAACAAAGGAGAACTTATACTTAACGAGGAACTGGTCAGAAAAGCAGTTCTTGAAACACACTGGTCAGGAAGAATGGAACTGGTAAGAAATAACCTGTATGTCGATGGGGCGCATAATCCACAGGGAATACAGAGCTTTATTGAATCAGTGAACAGTCTTTATGAAAGCAATAAGACAGAGGATGCAACACTACTTTTTTCTGTTGTCAGCGATAAGAATTACGACCAGATGATTAAGATACTATGCGGCTGTAAGCATTTCAGAAAAGTCTATGTTACTATGACAGGAGGACTGAGGAAACTTTCAGCTAATATAATAAAGCAGGCGTTTGAAGCATATACAACAGGAATTGATGTTGTTATATTCAGAAGTGTGGAGGATGCTTTGGACAGATGGGATAACAGACTGATGTTTGCAACGGGTTCGTTATATTTAGTAGGCGATGTAGCCCGTGCATTGGAAAGAAAGGAAAATAATCATGATTAATTTTGATGAAGAAATACAGAAGTTCCAGCCAAGTCTTGAGGTTGAGGATGCAGAAGATGCTATATACAACAATGATGTTCCAGATATAACAGATTTGATAACACAGATACTTAACGGCAAGAATTCAGATAAGTAGTGAGGGGTGGACATATGAGATGTTTTAAATGTGGAAGCTTCCTTACAGATGGTGATACATGTCCACAATGTGGTGAGTATGTAGGAATCTATAAGAGAACAGCCAGAGTATCAGATGCGTATTATAATGCAGGTCTGTATAAGGCGAGAGTAAGAGACTTAACAGGTGCGGTTGAAAGCCTTAAGATAAGCCTTATGATTAACAAGTACAATACTAATGCAAGAAACCTTTTAGGACTTGTGTATTGTGAGATGGGTGATGTTGTCGAGGCATTAAGCCAGTGGGTTGTAAGCAAGAACTTTACACCAGAGGGCAATATTGCAGGAACTTATATCAAGAAAATCCAGACTAACCAGAACAGATTCGAGATGGTTACAGGTACAATTAGAAAATATAACCTTTCACTCAATTATGCCAAGGAAGGTAATATTGATATGGCAATTATCCAGTTAAAGAAGGTGGTTGCCAACAATCCGCAGCTTATCAAAGCACATCTGCTGCTTGCTCTTATATATATTAAGCAGGACGAGCTCTCAAGAGCCAAGAAGCTGCTCAATGCAGTGCTTGCAATAGATAAGAACAACACTCTTGCACATATGTATATGGAGGAGATAGCAGAAAAGAATGCGGCAAAGAAGGCAGAGACAACAGGCTCATTCCTTCCTAAGCGAAAGGAAAAAGAGACAGACAAGAAGCCGCTTAGTGGCAATGATGTTATTCTTCCTAAGTCTTCATACAAAGAGCCAAGCAATGGCGCGATAACAATAATTAATGTTCTTGTTGGTGTTGTTATTGGTGCAGCACTTATATGGTTCCTGATTATTCCTGCAAAGAATAAAGGTCTTACACAGGATTATAAGAAGAGCCTTCAGGAATACAGCGAGCAGTTATCTTCAAGTAATGTAGAGCTTAATTCTATGCAGAAAGAACTTGAGGATGTGAAGGCACAGAAAGATGCACTTGAGCAGCAGCTCGGTGTAGTAAGCGGAACAGATGGAAACAACAAGCTGTTAGTATCTGTAATAGAGGCGGCAAGTGATTATATTGCTAATAAGCCTGATGATGCTGCCAATAAGCTTGTTGATATAGATGTCAGTGCACTTCCAAGTGAGTCAGCCAAGACTTTGTATAACACAATAGCTACAGCTACACTTCCGGCAGCAGCACAGAATTTCTATAACACAGGAATGACAGAGTATTACAAGTCCAACTATGAAGTTGCGGCAGATAATCTTGTCAAAGCATACAAATGTAATAACAGTGCGGATTCAGCTTATTATGCGGCTAAGTCATATGTAGCCCTTGCAAAGACTGATGATGCTAAGAAATACTATCAGTATATTGTGGATGATTATTCGACAAGCGGATATTATAAAGAAGCCAGCGATTACGTTAATTCACATTGATGAGGTACTAAAAGATAAGCCCCCGGCAAAGATAATTCTTTGTCGGGGGCTTTGTCGTAGAATCAGTGAAGTGTAAGAACAGAGAGGAAAGGGGAGATTAGTATGTCAAGACAGGGTAATACAGTCGATGAGCAGGATGAAATTCAGCATATGGATTATATATACATGGTTAACGAGGACAAGCTTATAATCCGTATGAATGCTGAGCTTGATCATCATCTTGCGGAGGAGATGCGTCAGGTTATAGATGATGTTATAGATAAAAGAGGCGTGACACACATAGTGTTTGATTTTACTAAAGTGGATTTTATGGACAGTGCAGGAATCGGTCTTATTATGGGGCGTTACAAAAAGGTTATGGATAAAGGTGACATAACAATCGTCGGAGTCCGTGAAAGTGTCAAAAGAATACTTCTTATATCAGGACTTCATAAGATAGTTAACATATATGAGCTTAAAGGACAGGAGGCATAAGTATGATAGAGAATAACAATGTCGAATTATTATTTGAAGCCAGATCGGAAAATGAAGCATTTGCAAGGGTTGTTGCGGCAGCCTTTGTTACATACTTAGATCCTACAATGGAGGAACTTCAGGACATAAAGACAGCAGTTTCTGAGGCTGTAACTAATGCAATAGTCCATGGATATGATAATGGACCAGGCAAGGTGAGAATGCGGCTTAAAGGCATACAGAATCAGGTCATAATAGAAGTGCATGACGATGGTCTTGGCATGGAAAATGTAGCAAAGGCAATGGAACCTCTGTATACAACCAAGCCGGAACAGGAACGTTCAGGAATGGGATTCTCGTTCATGGAGGCATTCATGGATGACTTAAGAGTTGCGTCAGCTCCTGGCAAAGGAACAACGGTGCTTATGAGAAAGAAAATAGGGGAATAATTAAAAAATAGGGGAATAATTGATAGGATGTGATGCTATGGATCAGACTAAGGATTGTACCAGGGAATTGATCGCTAAAGCACACAATAATGACAAAGAAGCCAGAGAGAAGCTGGTAACAGACAATCTCGGGCTTATATGGAACATAATAAAAAGATTCAAGGGGAGAGGAATAGAACAGGAGGATCTGTTTCAGATAGGCTGTATAGGGCTTATAAAGGCAATCGATAATTTTAATCTGGATATGGATGTTGCATTCTCAACATATGCAGTCCCGATGATAACAGGCGAAATAAGAAGATTCCTGCGTGATGACGGAATGGTAAAGGTCAGCCGTTCCATCAAAGAAAATGCAGTAAAAAGCATGAGGGCAGCGGGACAGCTCCGTGACAAATTAGGCTGTGAACCGACAGTGGAGCAGATAGCAGCCGCCTGTGAACTGTCAGTTGAAGATATAACGTTGTCAATGTCTGCATCAATGGAAGTTGAATCAATATATAAAACAATCTATCAGGGGGATGGAAGCGAAGTGATGCTGATGGACAAGTTAGAAGATAAGGCAGACATAGGCGAAACAGCATCAAGCAAAGTAGCACTTGCACAGCTTATGGAGACGCTTTCACAACGTGAAAAAGAGCTTATCAGGATGAGGTATTATGATGATTACACACAGATGCAGGTCGCCAAAGAGTTCGGAATATCGCAGGTGCAGGTGTCGCGGATGGAGAAGAAGATTTTAAGTGGCATGCGCAAGCGGCTTTTTGCATGATATGGTTCATTCAGATATTAACTACCCCGCCGCTGTGTCCGTCTATGGCATACGCTCTCAGGATTTCTGCATCTAGTGGGAGTAAATGCCGCCATCTGTATAGTTTATTACGGTGTGGATAAACAAACGCGCTTCGCTTGAACGAGTTTATCCGCACCGCCCTTTTACAGACAGCGGCATTAACTCCCACACGATTCAAAATATTCGAGCGTACACCATAGACGGACACAGCGGCGTAGTTATATGCTGAATGAACATAATATGCGAAAGATAAAATGGCGTGGCACCTTCATGAATAATTCTGCGGGCATGTACAATACTAATACCAGCAATGGAGGGATTGTTATGTCAGAGAAGATTTATTTGAAGATTGACCAGCAGAGGTTTGTTAAGAAACCAAAAGTTACTATTGGGGATGTTATGACAGTTTATTGCAGAGATAAGGATATGATTGAAAAAATCGGACATCTGACACTTGTGGAGTTTACACTTGGTAAATATGACAGGAAGGTGTTTGATGCTCTTGATGTGGTGGGAATTATCCAGAAGGATTATCCTGACGCTGATATTGAATGTCTCGGAGAGTGTGACTTTGTTGTTGAGTATAAGAAGCCGGAGAAAGAAGGTGCTATGCACTGGATTAAGGTTGCTGTGATATGTCTTATAACTATGGTTGGAAGCGGATATGGAATTATCGCATACAACAATGATGTAAGTACTACGGATATATTTGACAGGGTATATGAGCTTCTCGGTGCATCTGTATATGAACCGACTAATATAATGGAGATTGCCTATGCTGTCGGACTGTTTGTCGGAATTGTTATATTCTATGATCATTTTGCAGGGCAGAAGCTGTCGAAAGCACCTACACCGCTTGAGGTTGAGATGGACAAATACGACAAAGATGTATCAGAATCTGTTATTGACAGGGAAGGTGGAAAATGATTGCAGTTATTATTCTTATAGGGGTTATGTCGGGAGTGTTTACCGCTGCGGGACTTTTTGCACTTATAACCAGCGTCGGTGTTATTAACAGATATGCTGATGTAAGTGGAACAAGCGAGCATGTATTTCTGTATGAGGAATGTATTATAATCGGTGCGACAGCAGCCAATGCTGTATATGTTCTTGGAATTCCGGTTAGAATAGGAATGGCAGGCTGTATTATATTCGGGCTGATATCAGGAATATTTATAGGCACATTTTTAATAAGCCTTGCAGAGACTGTCAAAGCATTGCCTATATTCGTTCACAGGGCAAAAGCCGGCACAGGACTTGGCTTTATTGTGGCGGCGATAGCGGCAGGCAAGGCGCTCGGACAGCTTGTATATTACTTATATATGTATTGATTCTATAACAAGGAGGATTTTATGCACGATATTAATTCTGGCGGCGGTACCAAAACCGATATTGAAAAACGAAATGCAAGCTATAATGCTTATGTTGAAAATGTAACACCAAAGGGAAGCTGTGTGGCAAAATGTTTTAAGGCATTCATTGTAGGTGGCTGTATATGCGTTGTGGGGCAGATTATTTTAAATGTATGCAAATCGTTGAAAGTGCCTGATACAGACGCGGCATCTTACACAACACTTATACTCGTATTGTTGAGTGTAATTCTTACGGGTCTTAATATATATCCGTCCATAACAACATTTGGCGGAGCCGGAAGCCTTGTGCCGATTACAGGATTTGCAAACAGTGTTGCTGCGCCTGCGATTGAGTATAAGAAGGAGGGCAAGGTGTTTGGTATTGGCTGTAAGATATTCACGATTGCAGGCCCTGTTATTCTGTACGGAATATTTTTCAGCTGG
This sequence comes from Evtepia sp., assembly GCA_963597265.1. Taxonomy (GTDB): domain Bacteria; phylum Bacillota; class Clostridia; order Lachnospirales; family Lachnospiraceae; genus Lachnospira. The sequence goes on from CAVBPJ010000031.1 coordinate 25,776, forward strand.
TGTGCCGGGCTTATATACTGGGCGTTGAAGCTTATCCATGTGCTGTGATTCTTGATTAAGAAACGGCTGTATGGTAGAATCATAAGAACTGTTTTATAGAAATACGCGGGATACGAGGGTAATATGGGAACTTTTTTAGAGGATTATTATAATAAATTTAATGAAGAGAAAAGACTCACTTCAAGACACGGACAGATTGAATTCCGTACATCAATGCATTATATACATGACTGTATTGATGCGTTAAAGAGCGAAGGCAGAGAGAATATTAAGATTATGGATATAGGTGCTGGAACAGGCAGATACAGCGTTGCACTGGCTGAGGAAGATTTTGATGTGACTGCGGTTGAACTTGTAAAGCACAATCTTGGAATATTAAAGTCCAAGAATTCATCAGTTAAGGCTTATCAGGGCAATGCACTTAAGTTAAAGCGTTTCGAAGATGAAACATTTGACATAACCCTGCTGTTCGGACCGATGTATCATCTGTTCGGACAGGAGGATAAGGTTAAGGCATTAAAGGAGGCTGCCCGTATTACTAAGAAGGGTGGCTTTATTCTTGTTGCCTATGTTATGAATGAATATGGCGTTATTACATATGCATTTAAGGAAAGACATATTAAGGAGTGCATGGAGCAGGGCAGGCTGACAGAGGATTTCCACACAATATCTTCTGAGCAGGATCTGTATGATTATGTGCGCCTTGAAGATATTGCTAAGGTTAATGCGGCGGCAGGATGTGAACGTGTGAAGATTGTTACACCGGATGGACCAGCTAATTACATCAGACGGTTTGTTAACCAGCTTGACGAGGAAGAATTCGAGATGTTTTACAGATATCATCTTGCAACCTGTGAAAGAGCTGATCTGCTTGGTGCAGCGGCTCATACGCTTGATATATTAAGAAAATAGCCAATAGTGCATGACTGCATAAATAATACATTTTCTGGACAGACTACTTAAAAAGACTAATGGCACATGTTTATGTGCGGAAACGAGGATTATGACTGGAAAGCAGAGTCTGTTATTTGACAAAGATGTATATGTAAGATGCGGTGCGACTGTTGTTGGAAAGAAAGAGTCTGGCGGTCCACTTGGAGAAATGTTTGATGTGTCAGTGGAAGATGACATGTTTGGAAAGAAAAGCTGGGAAGAGGCGGAAAGCCGGATTCAGGAGATGGCGGTTGACAAGCTGCTTATTAAAAGTGGAATGGCGGTATCGGATATAGATTATATATATGCCGGTGACCTTCTTGGACAGCTTATAGCAACTTCTTTTGGACTTATGAAATACGAAGTGCCAATGTTCGGATTGTACGGTGCGTGTTCTACGATGGGCGAGGCATTGTCGCTGGGTGCGATGTGTGTTAATGCGGGGTATGCAGAAAATGTGATTGCCCTTGCATCAAGCCACTTTGCAAGTGCTGAGAAACAGTTCCGTTATCCTCTTGAATACGGAAACCAGAGGCCACTTGCATCTACATGGACTGTTACAGGAGCCGGGGCGTATATCGTTGGAGATAAGCCTCTGGACAAGAAAAAATGTGTTCTCATAAAGGGTATTACTACAGGAAAGATAGTTGACTACGGCGTTAAAGACTCTATGAATATGGGGGCTTGTATGGCTCCAGCGGCAGCAGAGCTTATAGAGGCTAACTTCAAGGACCTTGATGTTGATAAGGACTATTATGACGCAATATTTACAGGGGACTTGGGAGAGATTGGCAACAGAATATTGTCTGAGCTTCTGAAAGAAAAAGGTATTGATGTTGCAGATAAGCTGTTTGACTGCGGAATGTTGATATACGAGGGCGAAACCAAGTGTTCAGGAGGAAGTGGCTGCGGCTGCAGTGCTGTTGTTCTTGGAACTTATATTATGGATAAGCTCGTAAGAGGTGAATATAAAAGAGTCCTGTTTGTTCCTACAGGCGCTTTGCTGTCTACTGTAAGCTACAATGAAGGAAAAAGTGTGCCGGGCATAGCCCATGGCGTAATTCTTGAGGGAAAGGAGAGTTAAAGCCATGGATTTTGTTAAAGCATTTGTCTGCGGGGGAATAATATGCGTCCTTACACAGATTCTTATGGAAAAGACAAAGCTTATGCCGGGAAGAATAATGGTTATTCTTGTAACGACAGGCGTTGTGCTTGGGGCGGTTGGAATATATGAGCCGTTTGTTAAATTTGCAGGTGCAGGTGCAACTGTTCCTCTTACAGGATTTGGCAATGTCTTATGGAAAGGCATGAAAAAGGCTATAGATGAGCAGGGATTTCTTGGACTGTTCATGGGTGGATTCACTTCATGTGCAGTCGGAGTATCGGCAGCACTTATATTTGGCTTTATTGCATCACTTATATTTGAACCAAAGATGAAGAAAGAATAGAGATAATACTCATAAATAAATGGACGCGGCTGGGATATAGACATTCCGGCCGCGTCCGATTATTAATATTTAGTTATTAAGGTCTTTTACTTGATGTTGATTCATTTGCCTTGGTTGATTCTGATGAAGATGAAGTTTCTGTGTTATTCTTAGTGCCTGTAGAAACTGTTCCTGAAGGCTTTGTTGATGCACTGTGTATAGTACATAACTTGGATAACTCAGTATCTGTAATTGAGATATCAGCATCCCATGTCTTGAAATCAGAGCCTTCTTTATCATCGCCAAGTTTATCGGCAGATGATTTCTTTCTCATAATCTTAGTTGTAACACTTGGGCATCCGGAAGTTGCAATATCTCCGGATTCATTACATATTGAAACCTTAACATGTGTAGTACAGTATTCAGTAGGAACTGTATCTGCTGTAAAATACTCTGTTATTATACAGTTTCCATTAGGATCCTGATCACATAAACCTTCAACAGGAAGAAGTCCTGACTTGGAGCATACGGTTGCCTCTACTATACCAGAAGGCTGCTCATATGTTCCGGTTGGAAGATTAAGATTCTCATGGATAGTCTGCATGATTGAACGCCATATAGTATTGTGGTTAACAACATTACCAAGAGCTTTAGAGTTATCATCATATCCAACCCAGATAGCTGCTGTATAGTATGGAGTAAATCCACAGAACCATCTGTCACTGTCAAACTGTGTTGTACCAGTCTTACCTGCTACAGGCTGACTTGAGAAGTTAGCTGTACGGGCAGTACCATCTGTAGCTACAGAGCGTAAGCCCTGAATAAGAAGCCAGTCAGAATTCTCATTAAGTACTTTATGTGTTTCTGGTACAGAATTATCAATAATGACATTACCGTCTGAATCAAGTACCTTAGTGTAGTAAATAGGCTTTGTATAAGTTCCCATATTAGCAATGGCTGCATAAGCGGCACACATATCAATATTGGAAACACCTCGTGTCATACCACCAAGAGCAAGTGACTGTACAACATCATGAGCACCGTTAATTGCATTCTTAGGAGAAACCAGTGTTGATATACCGAATTTCTCAAGGTAATTGTAACCAACCTGAGGTGTAAGCTTCGTAAGAATCTTAACAGCAGGTACATTCTGTGAAAGAGTAAGGGCTTCTCTTAATGTCATAAGACCTCTGTACTCCCCCTTTGTAAAGTTGGTAACAAGCTTGGCATCAGTTCCTGAATAATAATAAGGAGCATCATCAATAGCAGATGCAAGCGAATATGTTCCTGTATCAAGAGCTGGTCCATATACAGCAAGCGGTTTGATACTTGAACCAGGCTGTCTTGCAATATCATTGGAAGCACGGTTTAAACTACGGTTGAGAGTCTTGTCGCCTCGTCCGCCTACCATTACTTTAACTTCGCCGGTAGCCTGATCCATTATTGTAAATGATATCTGAGGCTGTAATGTAAATGTAAGGGTCTCTGCATAAACTTCGCCGCCTTCTTTAAGAAGTTCTGACTTATATGCTTCAACATAATCCCTTGCTGCATCCTCATCTGTCATTGTAAGACTGAAGTTAGTATCACCAAGAGTCTTGGTGTACCAGTTCGACATGGAATTATGTGAATAATATGAAAATGAACCATCAGCCTGCTTGATTGTTAAAGCATAATTAATTGAAAAATGTGTATTATCTGCATAATTGCCAGGGTCGTTAATTACATCATCAGCGACTCCCTGCATCATAGTATCCTGAGTTGAATAAACCTTGAGTCCGCCACGATATATAAGGCTTGTTGCCTGTGACTCAGTATAACCTTTCTGGGTCATAAGATCAGATGTAAGCTGATTAATAAGTTCATCAACGAAATATGAATAGGTTGTAGTTGATGTTCCGGCAAGCTCAATTCCTTCAAGTCTTGCATATACATCATCAGATACTGCCTCGTCGTACTGTTCCTGGGAGATATATCCCTGGTCTTTCATATTGAGAAGAACCTGACTCTGTCTGTCTCTGTTTCTGTCTGCGTGTCTTATAGGATTAAGACCGGTAGGACTCTTGGTGATAGATGCGATTACAGCACACTCGCTGATTGAAAGCTCGGATACATCTTTATTAAAATATCCTCTGGCAGCAGCCTGTACACCATAATAGCCATTACCTAAGTTAATAGTGTTGAGGTAGTTCTCAAGGATAGCATCTTTAGACATTATAGTTTCGAGCTTGACTGCAAGATACTGTTCCTGAACCTTTCGCTTTATTTTCTCTATATCAGATTCATTGAAAGCATTAAATACATTATTCTTGATTAACTGCTGGGTAATTGTGCTGGCACCCTGTGACATGTGTCCAGTAGAAAGAGTGATTGATGCCGCTCTTAAAATACCCTTCATATCTATACCGTTATGTTCGTAGAAACGTTCATCTTCGATAGCAACAAATGCGTGCTGAAGATCTTTAGGAATCTGGTCGATAGTAACGTAGGTTCTGTTAGCTCCGGCAGAAGAAAGTGTCTGAATCTCATTCTCATCCGAATCATATATCTTCGTAGCAAAGCCTTCAGGCGAAACATTAATTGATGCAATATCAGGTGCATTCTCTATGATTCCCTGAAAAGAACCGAATACAAGGCAGGAGCCGGCTACAACAACAGCTATAACTCCAACTAAAGCCAGTTTTATGAAAAATATACCTAATTTGGTGCCCAGCTTGGTAGTAGCTGAATTAAGCAGCTTTTTCTTTTGTTTTATGCCTTTACCACCATAATTCATATATTGTCCTCCTTAATAAAGTCATGATATTATAACATAAAAAGGGATTACAGGCAATCAATAAGGCTGTATAATAACTAACATACATATATAAGAAGGAATCGGATAATGAAGAAGATAATATCAGGTGGAACAGGTGAATTTACAGATAAGAAATCAAGATTTATAGCTAACATTTATCATATAGAAGATGAAGATATGGCAATGAAGATAATAGAACAGATAAGAAAGAAATACTGGGATGCAAGACATAACTGCTATGCCTATGTTCTGGGAGAGAAGAGTGAGATACAGAGGTTCTCAGATGATGGTGAACCGTCAGGTACAGCAGGCAAGCCTATACTGGAGGTGCTCACTGGCAATGAATGTGGTAACTGTCTGTGTGTTGTGACAAGGTATTTCGGTGGAGTGCTGCTTGGAACTGGTGGACTCATAAGAGCGTATACTAACGCTGCCAAGGAAGCACTGGCTGCCTGCAAATTAGGAGAACTGACAGAAGGAGTACATGCATATCTTGATGTGGATTATAATTATGTAGGCAAAGTGCAGTACATATGCGCACAGAATGAAATAACAATCGTTAATACAGAATATGCGGATGGTGTTACATTTGAACTGATGATGGAGAACACAGCAAAGAACATTCTTGAAAAGAATATGACAGAGGCATCTTCTGGAAAGATAAGTTTAAGAGATGTCAGGGAAATGCAGATGTACAGGGATGATGCAGGCAGACTGTGTGTATGATGTACAAATTATGAATAAATCATTAACAGTGGTAAAAAATGACAATAGAGTGGTCAGATTTTGCTGAAATGAGTAATAAATATGTAAAAG
>CAVBPJ010000032.1:0-30599 GCA_963597265.1 Evtepia sp.
AATATCTTCAGGAATATTGTAATTCAGGTTTTATATTTCATAATGAATTTATATCTGATTTTCAAGTTCTAATTAAAGAAGTTCAGGGGCATGAGACAGAACTGTTTCAGTTATTAGTAAAACAATTAACTTTTGTTAAAGAATTAGGCTGTAATGTGTTTTCTGCCGATAGTAATGAAATCTTAAAATATGGCTCATGCAGACTTTATTATTCTCTGCATCTGCAATCAAAGAATTTTAACATAAGAATAATTATGACTTTTCACGAAAATATTCCTGTTTTCTTAGTTGCCTTCTATGAACGAGCTGGAAAGAAACATACTGATTATTCTGTCCAGAAAGACCCGGTAATTAATCGCTTCAATGAATTATTTAAGGAGGATATCATATGAATATTGATAAATCATGCACATTGGATAATCTTCTTGAACTGTTCTCAGAAAATTTATCATGCGCAGATATTCTCTCTGCAGAATGTCTTAGCAGTATATCTGCTGCAATTACAAAGAAAAGATTAGCAATGCATATGTCACAAAAAGAATTTGCTTCATTTCTCAATGTAAGTCAGGGACTTGTATCCCGCTGGGAAAGTTCTAACTACAATTTTTCCATTAAATTACTTTGTGATATTGCTGCCAGACTTGATATGAAATTAAATGTCTGTTTAATTGAACCATCTGTTTCAAATGCGTACAACAACAATCAATTTTCAGGCTCAACTGATATATCACATTCAGGCTTTTCTTCTGTTCAATGGAACAGACAAGACTTTAATAATGTTTTTACCACATTTTATATTCCTAATTATGAATATCATACGCCAAGCGTCAAAGGAGGTAACTTGTAATTATGATTCAGTATACTAACAGTTTCAGATGTGCAATTAATAATGATAATGGAGAGGTTTTAATTAACTTCTACCAACAGTCTCCTTTAATTGAGGCTGATGGCACAATCTCCGGTTCAAAAGAAGAAGTTGTATCAGAAATGATTATGCCAAATGCCGTAGCCAGACAACTTGTTACAGCATTAACTAATATCACAACATCAAATTCAGATAATTAACAATATGAGGATAGCCTTATTAAATAAGACTATCCTCATATTCACCCTTTATGCCAGAAATCCACCGGCTCATACTCCTGCAATTTTGCAAGAAATCCAAGTTTTCCAAGCTCTTCCTGAATTAAATCCAGCGTCTGTTCATCATCTGCAACAATTGTGTGATAATGATATCCTGATGTCACATTTTTCAAAAGACTGCTCTTTCCGCTTGCTATCTCTTCAAGATAATTCTTTATATCCCTGCGGGAATGTATATTCATCTCCGCTCTTATAACACCATACACCTTGTGATATACGAAAACGTCTCTTATCCAGCCGCCCATATCAACTATTGCACCAAGCTCAGCCTCAACTTCATCATCTTCATGCTTAACCTTAAGTATACGGCTGTACTCCTGCTTATCGTTAATCACATAGCCTCTGTTAGTCGAGAATATATCTATATTCTTCGCGCGGATAAGTGCTATATCCTGCACTATAACCTGTCTGCTGACATCTAATATCTGTGCAAGCTGTGTACCCGGCACCGGACTTGACGAATGTTTTAGTATGTCTACAATCTGATTTCTTCTCTCTTCTCCGTTCATCACTCTAGTCCCCCAGTATTACACCCCGGTTCAGACATGCTGCACCGCTAAATCATGCATTAGTCCTGTACAGGGTGAAGATTCTTTAATGAAATATCCATAATCGGCGCAGAATGTGTAAGCGCACCACTTGATACAAAGTCTACACCAAGGTCGGTGATTTTTGCAATATTTTCTTTAGTTACATTTCCAGAAACTTCGACCAGAGCCTTTCCATCAATTATATTCATGGCTTCACGCATATCCTCATGGCTCATATTATCAAGCATAATAATATCTGCGCCTGCCTCAACAGCTTCACGCACCATTGAAAGATTTTCAACTTCAACTTCTATCTTTCTTACAAATGGAGCATATTCCTTAGCCATTGTAACTGCCTGCTTAACTCCGCCTGCTGCACCTATATGGTTGTCCTTAAGAAGCACTCCGTCTGTAAGATTGTATCTGTGGTTATTGCCGCCTCCGATTCTTACAGCATATTTCTCAAATATACGGTTGTTTGGTGATGTCTTTCTTGTATCCAGAAGCTTTGTCTTAGTTCCTGCGAGCAGCTTTGCAACTCCGTTAGTATATGTAGCAATTCCGCTCATTCTCTGGAGATAATTAAGTGCTGTTCTCTCTCCACACAGAAGCACTCTGATATCTCCTCTTACAACTGCCATTTTCTGTCCCTTCTTAACCTCGTCCCCGTCTTTTGCGAAAAATGTAATCTCTGTATCCTCATCAAGCAGTTCAAATGTTCTCGCAAATACCTGCAGGCCGCATATTATTCCATCCTGCTTGCATATAAGCTCAACTTCTCCAAGTTTTGGCTCTGGCATAACACTGTTAGTTGACACATCTTCGCTTGTTATGTCCTCTTTAAGTGCTCCAAGAATAAGTGGGTCAACATTTAACTTTAAAGTAACTTTATCAAACATATCATTTCTCCATTTCTATATTAATATTATGCATAATTCTTTTTCTGGCTCTCTTCATAGGCTTTATCAGCCTCTTCAATCTTCTCGTTCACTAATTTTGCATATTCTCCGTCAATTTTCGACTCATCTGCATATTTTTCTTCATCAAATGTATCAAAATATGTAATTTCATCTGATGTAGGTTTTACAAATGCATTTTCAGTAATATCAAGCGCGGCCCTCTTTGCAAATACGAGACTCTCAAGAAGTGAGTTGCTTGCAAGTCTGTTTCTTCCATGAACTCCGTTGCAGGCTGTCTCTCCTACTGCATACAGATTATCCATTGTTGTTCTGCTCTCATGGTCTACCTTGATTCCACCCATGAAATAGTGCTGTGCAGGAACTACTGGAATACACTCTTTTGATGGGTCATATCCCATATCAAGACAATGCTGTACTATATTAGGAAAATGTGTCTTTAATTCTTCTTCAGGAATTGTCCTTAAATCTTCCCATACAAAATCTGTATTATCCTTTGCCATCTGCTTTCTAATCTCTTCTGTAAGCAGGTCTCTTGGAAGCAGCTCATTAACGAATCTCTTGCCATTCTTATCATAAAGCTTTGCGCCCTCACCTCTTACTGATTCAGATATAAGGAAGCTTCTGTCCTCCTCTTTATCAGAGTAAAATGTTGTCGGGTGAATCTGTACATAATTGATATCCTTTAACTCTACGCCATGCTTTATTGCAATAGCGATTGCATCACCTGTAAGATGTCTGAAATTAGTTGAGTGTCTGTATAATCCGCCAATTCCTCCTGTAGCAAGCACAACATCTGATGCTTCCACCTTAACAAGTTCTCCCTTGTCTGTTCTTATGACTGCACCAAGGCATCTGTTGTCTCTGCTTATTATATCAAGCAGTCTTGTGTATTCCATAATTGTCACATTAGGAAGTGTTCTTACCTTTTCTAACAGATGGCTTGTTATCTCTTTTCCCGTTACATCTTCGTGGAATATTATTCTGTTAGCTGAATGAGCTCCTTCTCTTGTGTATGCAAGACTTCCATCAGCTTCCCTTGCAAATCTTGCGCCACATGCAACAAGGTCTTTTACAACCTCTGCTGATGAACGAATCATTATTTCAACAGATTTCTTATCATTTTCATAATGACCTGCTTTCATCGTGTCTTCAAAATAGCTGTCATAATCCTCTTCACATTTTAACATGCACATACCGCCCTGTGCGAGAAATGAATCACTGCTCTCACAGTCAGATTTTGTTATCATAAGAATCTTCTTATCTGCAGGCAGATTCATCGCCATATAAAGACCTGAACAGCCACAGCCGGCTATCAGCACATCTGTTTTTATTGTATTATTCATGGGATACCTCCATTCTTTCCACACATACTGCAATCTTACTTTGCAAGCTCAAGCATTCTTGTAAGCGGCTTCATTGCTTTCTTTGCTACTTCTTCATCAACAAATACTTCGTTGTTTTCCTGCTCAAGAACATCAAGCACCTTATCCAGCGTTACCATCTTCATGTTGACGCACACCTGGTCAGGCTTTAATGTATACAGCTTCTTGCCCTGTGCTTTCTTTCTTATCTCACCAAACACGCCATCAACTGTTGCAATTATGAATTCTTCACAATCTGTATCAACAACATAATCAATAATTCCTGATGTGCTGCCTATGTAATCAGCATATTTAAGCACTTCCTCTGTACATTCAGGATGTGCTGCAAGCTTTGCCTGTGGATATTTCTTCTTAGCTTCAATAACCATATCCTCTGTTATTGCAACATGTCTTGGACAGAAGCCCTTATTAAGAATTACATTTTTCTCAGGAACCTGCTTTGCAACGAATCTTCCAAGATTCTGGTCAGGAATAAAGAAAATGTTTTTATTAGGCAGGTTCTTTACTATCTTTACCGCATTTGATGATGTTACACAGACATCTGAATATGTCTTTAATTCTGCTGTTGAATTGATGTAACAGACAACGGCAAGGTCGTCATACTGCTCTCTCATCTTAAGAATCTCTTCCTTAGTTGCCATATGTGCCATTGGACAGTCAGCACCTGGCTCCGGCATAAGTACCTTCTTTCCCGGATTAAGAATCTTGGCACTCTCACCCATGAACTCAACACCCGCAAATACTATAATATCCTGATCCACCTTAGTAGCCACCTTGCTAAGATAGAATGAATCCCCAACATAATCAGCGACTTCCTGTACATCTTCATCAACATAATAATGTGCAAGAATAACTGCATTCTTCTCTTTCTTCAACTTCAAAATATCACTTGTAACTGACATATTACTTCTCCAATCATTGTGGTTTACATATGCTTGACTTGCGTTTTACATACATTGTGCTAGAGTATACCACGAAAGTTTACAGGTGACAAGACAGTTGTAAAAATTTCTGTACAGTTAATAAAAAAGCCATGTCTGACACAAAATTTCCCTATGAGACGCAAAAAAGCCCTCAGAAAACCAACAATTGTCAGTTTCCTGAGGGCTTATCATATCAAGACTTATAAATCTTCCTCAATATGTTCTCTTCCCTGCGCGATTATGCTTCTTACATGATCGTCTGCCAGTGAATAGAATATTGATTTGCCTTCTCTTCTGTTCTTTACTAACTTATTCTGCTTTAATATTCTTAGCTGATGAGATATAGCTGACTGCGTCATATTGAGAGCCTGCGCCAAGTCACATACGCACACTTCTGCCTCAAATAATACATACAGTATTCTTATTCTTGTTGAATCACCAAATACCTTGAACAGCTCTGCAAGGTCATATAATTCATTCTCATCTGGCATTGTTTCATTAACTATCTTTAATAAGTCCTCGTGTACTTCTACTGACTCACAGCATTCACAATCTGCCATTATATTACCTCTTTCTTTATAAGTTCTTTACGAATAACGCTCTTATTGCATTGATTACGGCAATAACCATTACACCTACATCTGCAAATATTGCTACCCACATGTTGGCTATACCAATTGCACCAAGTACTAAGCATATAAGCTTTACACCTATTGCAAAATAAATGTTTTCGTAAACAATTCTCAAGCATTTTCTTGATATCTTTATTGCCTTAGATATCTTTAATGGGTCATCATCCATTAATACAATGTCAGCTGCTTCTATAGCGGCGTCACTTCCTAACGCACCCATTGCTATTCCGATATCTGCTCTTGAAAGTACAGGAGCGTCATTGATACCGTCACCTACAAATGCAAGCTTTTCTTTCGGCTTCTTCTGGTCTAATAATTCTTCAACCTTGGAAACCTTATCTGCTGGAAGTAATTCACTGTATACAGCGTCTATGTTTAATTCCTTTGCTACGGCGTCTGCTACATTCTTCGCATCACCAGTAAGCATTACAGTCTTATGTACTCCGGATTTCTTAAGCGCTTCTATAGCCTGCTTTGCATGTGGCTTTAACAGGTCTGATATAAGTATAAGTCCTGCATAAGCTCCGTCAACTGCCACATGAACCTGAGTTCCAACCTCGCTGCACTCTGCATATTCAAGACCAAGTCTTCTCATAAGCTTTCTGTTACCGGCCGCCACTTCATGTCCTGATACATTAGCCTTAACACCCTCACCACTGATTTCCTCAACATCTGTAACGAGTGTCTTGTCAATATCACTGCCATAAGCCTTCTGTAAACTCTTGCTTATAGGGTGTGTTGAATAGCTTTCTGCAAATGCAGCATATTTGATAAGTTCGTCTTTGTCAATAGTATTATTGTATACACCACTGACCTCAAATACTCCCTGTGTCATAGTTCCTGTCTTATCAAAGACAACTATATTAGTCTCTGCAAGTGCTTCCAGATAACTTGAACCCTTTACAAGAACGCCCTGATTGCTTGCTCCGCCGATTCCTGCAAAGAAGCTAAGCGGAATACTGATAACAAGCGCACAAGGACAGCTTATTACTAAAAATGTAAGCGCTCTGTATATCCACATTCCCCACTGAGGAGATATTCCTAAGAATATCATGCTTACAAGCGGTGGAATTATAGCAAGTGCCAGCGCACCATAACAGACTGCAGGTGTATATATCTTTGCAAATTTGCTGATAAAGTTCTCTGAACGAGACTTCTTTGAACTTGCATTCTCTACAAGGTCAAGTATCTTCGAAACTGTAGATTCACCAAATTCCTTAGTTGTACGAATCTTAAGCACACCTGACATATTAATACAGCCGCTTATTACTTCATCACCGGCCTTTGCCTGTCTTGGAAGGCTCTCACCTGTAAGTGCGCTTGTATTAAGTGTTGTATTACCTTCTTCAATAATACCATCAATAGGAACTTTCTCGCCAGGCTGAACAACAATAATTGTACCAACCTCAACCTCATCAGGATCTACCTGCTCAAGCTTGCCATCTACCTCAATATTGGCATAATCAGGTCTGATATCCATAAGCTCACTTATGTTCTTACGGCTCTTTCCGACTGCAATATTCTGGAACAGTTCTCCAATCTGATAAAAGAGCATAACCGCGATAGCTTCAGTAAAATCACCATCATCTACAAGTGCAATTATAATTGCTCCGACAGTTGCGACTGCCATAAGGAAATTCTCATCAAATACCTGCTTGTTAAGAATTCCCTTAACTGCTTTCCTTAAAATGTCATATCCAATAACAAGATAAGGAACCATGTACATTATAAAAAGAATAACCGTAGGAATATCAACAAATGCACTTATCACCTTAAATGCAATCATAAGAACCGCAGCGATAATGATTCTTGTAAGCATCTTTTTCTGCTTTTTATTCATATTCTACTCCAATCTGCCAGAACAATTCTCCTGGCCTCTGATTACAGATATATCTCGCAATCATCTTCTACTTTCTTACAATTCTTAAGAACATCCTGCATAACAGCCTTAGGATCCTGTCCGTCCTCAAACTCAACAATCATCTTAAGTGCCATGAAATTAACAGTAGCATCCTTAACACCTGCTGTATTCTTAGCAGCATCTTCCATCTTGTTAGCACAGTTAGCACAATCAACATCAATCTTATAAGTCTTCTTCATAATAATATCTCCTTTAAATGCATTAATAAATTATAATTCTTTCATATGAACATTCATTCATATGTTCATTGTCATTATAGCACCTATAAAACTTCTGTCAACAAAAATTCACTATATTTTTCTGCAAATATTTTATGCCCATTTTCATCAAGATGCTGTCTGTCAACTTCACTTGGTTCAGCTACACTTGCGGCATCAAAATAATAGAATCCATTCTCCTTTGCTACCTTCTCATATTCTCTTGCAAGTTGCTTTGAAACTTCCTCAGAACTCTCATTAAATTCAGGATCAAAACCTTCATCACCAACCCCTTTTCCAAGATGAATCGGAGAAACTATAACAATCTTTGCCTGCTCTCCTGCTGTTTCCTTAGCCTTTCTTGCAACTGCCTCCATTCCTTTGGCTATTGTTACAGCATCTGCATGAAATTCAGTCTTGCAGTCATTCGTACCAAGCATAATAGATACAACATCTACAGGCTTATGTGATTCAACAACCACTCCAATAAGATCAATGCCCTTTCTTGCGTCTCTTACAGCGTCTGGAAATATTGTTGTTCTTCCGCACAATCCTTCTTCAATAATATTATATTCACTCCCAAGAATTTTAGATATTCTTCCTGTCCATCTCACATCAAAATCATATCTTCCTGACTTATCAGGCTTATATCCATAAGTATTAGAATCTCCAAAAAACAAAATATTTCTCATCGCCGCATCCTCCATCATAATATCTATTGCCATTTTTATTTCATACTTATTTGGTATGTTTATATGTTATTACCTGTGAGAGGATTTGTCAACATTATTTTTTATGAGCTGTGTGGGAGTTAGGGCTGCTATATACAAAAAATCAGTGCTAAAAAACGCGTTCAAGCGAAGCGCGTTGTTTTTTAGCACTGTAATAGATTCATTATATCCCTACTGCTCTCTTTGCAAGCCTGTCAGCCTCTTCATTACCTTCAACGCCTGAATGTCCTCTGACCTTCACGAATCTGATATTAATTGAATCCCTGACAGATGTAATATAATTATAATATTCTATTGTTCCTTTTTTATTGCGTTTCCATTCTCCCACAGCCCATGCTTTGATTCCTGCATAATCGTAGAATATAGAAACTTCTTTAAGTCCAAGCTCTATTGCTTTTCTTATTGCAGCCATGCTTCCAAGAATCTCTCCTGCGACATTACGCATAGAAGCCATCTCTTTGTCACTGCCATTGCCAGACAATTCATATCTTACGCCATCATGCATAAGAAAACCACCGTATCCATATACACCTGTTGCAATATTAAAAGAACCATCAACAAATGCATAATCATCATCAGGCATTACATCTTCCATATTGCTGTTTCCGGTTTTGCCGTTAATTTCCTGTACTGCTTCCCGTCCCATATAAGCATTTGCCTCTTCTATTGATGTAAAACTCTTATATTCCGCTGCCGGGAACCCATGTGTATTCTTCTTACAATCATCCCATGTCTGATATATTCCAGGGACTTTACCTACACGAACAGCATAATATTTCTTAGCCATATAATCTTACCTTTTCTATAATTAATGTAACGGTTCAGAGCCTGCCTCTGATTAACTACAGATTAATAAACTCTGATTACACCTGCAATCTCTTTTACCACTGAAAGTCCGTTAAATACTGTCATTGCATCGTTAAAATTCTTCTCTGCAACATCATCTGTAATAATAACAAGTTCAGCTACTCCGTCCTTACGGCTCTTCTGGACTACCTGTGCAATACTTACATCATTGTTTCCAAGAACACTCGCAATGTTAGCAAGAACACCCTGCTTATCTAATGCTTCTATTCTTAAGAAGAATTTACTCTTAGTCTCAGATATATCCTTAACAGGAAGCTTCTTGTAGCATGAGCATCCAATCTTACCACATGAACCATGAACTATATTACGGCATACATCAATAATATCACCCATAACTGCAGAAGCTGTTGGCATCTGTCCTGCACCTCTGCCCATAAACATAGTATCATCACTTGCTTCTCCGTGAACGAACACAGCATTAAATGAATCTCTTACTGTAGCAAGAGGGTGATTCTCATCGATAAGCATAGGGTGAACTTTAACTTCAATTCCATCAGGTGTATTTCTTGCAAGACCAAGAAGCTTGATAACATAGCCGAATTCCTTGGCATACTTAATGTCCTCTGCTGTAATCTTAGTAATACCCTCTGTATATACCTGGTTAAATGTTACTCTTGAATTAAATGCTATTGATGACATAATAGCCATCTTTCTTCCAGCGTCATATCCTTCAACATCTGCTGTAGGGTCTGCCTCTGCATATCCTAATTCTGTAGCCTTGGCAAGGGCGTCCTTATAATTCATGCCTGATTCAGTCATCTTGGTAAGGATATAATTAGTTGTTCCGTTAACAATACCGATAATTTCTGTGATATTGTTGCCAGCCATACTCTGTTTTAATGGTCTTATTATTGGAATTGCACCGGCAACAGCTGCCTCAAACTGAAGGTCAGCATGCATTTTGTCTGCCATTCCCATAACTTCTTCACCATATTCTGCAAGAAGATCCTTATTAGCTGTAACAACCTGCTTTCCAGCCTCGAGTGCCTCAAGAATATAGTGCTTTGCCGGAGTAGTTCCGCCCATAAGCTCTATTACAATCTCAATATCCTTATCTTCAATAATATCCTTCCAGTTGTCAGTAAGTAACTCTCTGTCAATTGGATCACGGTCTTTATCTAGATTTCTTACAAGAACCTTCTTAACTACAAGTTCTGCACCCGTCTTGCTTATCACATCATCTTTCATACTCTGGCATAACTTGTATACACCTGTTCCTACTGTTCCTGCTCCTAATATAGCCGCATAAATCTTTCTGCTCATTACTTTGTCCGCCCTCATTCCTTGTTTATTATGTTAAGTTTATTATTAATCTGTGATACATTTACTTCATATCTACAGCATCAACCTGATCCTTAAAGTTCTTTATCGCTTTTCCAGCCTTCTTTGTTACAGATACGATTCTCATAAGAGATATAAAATCCCATAATCCTTCTACCATCAACGCAATTCCAATGAACACAATAAGTGCTGATGATGTTGAGAATGGATTCAATAAAGCAACAATACCGATAATTACCATGATAACCGCACCGATAAGTTCAATCCACCATTTGTCTGACTCAAGATGATAGAAATCAACGGCATACTGAAGCTTGAGAATTCCATCCACAATAATAATTATTGCAAGTGCTGTTCCTAAGAAAACTGCAATAACTCCCGGTTTAATCACGAAAAACATACCAAATGCAAGAAGCGTTACCCCTTGCACCAATCCATATGAGCCAAGAATCTCGCTGCCCGCAATTCGAAAATAATTAATAAGTCTTAATACTCCCCATACACATAAAGCAACTCCGATTCCTTTACATATGATTTCCTGCGATGCTGTCGGGAATATAACAAGCAGCAATCCAAGAACAAACAATGCAACTGAAACAATAATAATCTCGAACTTAATTGTCTTTAACTTCTTATAAATACTATTCATACGTTCCATCTCCTTTTCTCTCGTCCGATTTAAAGGTCTGTACGCCTTTTATTGCTCTGATTATACACAAAAAAGAACATCACTTCAAGACATGCATTTTCCTGCACAATAATCTGTCCGTGATGTTCTTTATTATTATTTAATATTAAGTTAATAAATACAGATTACTCTGCTCTTGACATAGCCTGTTCGTAATCTCTTGTACCAACCCAGATTTCTTTAGTGTATGGGCATTTCTTCTGCTCAATAGAACGTTTGATGATAACTGAAATACATACCACATTAGCAATTATAGCAAGCATTGCAACAACACCCTGTGCTGTTGGATTAGCTGTAATACCAAAGCTTGCAATTGCATCTCCTGCACTTGCACCTGTGTTATGGCATGCGATTGCAGCATTGTAAAGATCAAGTGCCTTAACTCCAGCCTTAGTTGCTCCACCATATAATGAAGGCAATACGCTGAATGTATTGCTTAACTGGAATAATGGGAATACCTGTGCATACATACACCATGTAGCAAGTGTCATAGCTCTGTTCTGAATCCATCCACCCTTGTTCCATAATGCATTAGCAAATGTAGGAGCAAGAAGAAGAGCTACACCACAGTACCATGTATGTGTTGGAAGATTACAGTATGTATACTCGAAATTCCAGATATCATATGCAACAATAAACCATATTGTCATATCTGGCCAGAGCATATCGTCTTTCTTCTTAGATGAGTAAATTCCCCACCATCCTGTCATACAGAAGATATTGATAAGTCCTGCAATACCATTAACAATATTCCACCAGCCACCATAAAGGAATACACCTTCGTTAGATGCCCACCATGCACCAGAGAAATCTCCTGTAATCTGATAAGCTCTGATAGCTGATTCAAAATCAGATGCTACAGCAATAAGAATATTGATAGCAACAATTATGAATGGCCATGGTTTAAACCATTCTTTCTTTCCAAGTCCCCATTTATACTTGATCATGAGGAAACCGACAACTCCGATATCTGCCGCATAAAGCTTAGCATAATGGAACCATCCGTTCATATACTCATATGTCTGATTGCTGTGACCGCCAAACAGACCTGCCTGAATTCCTATGAAGTAGACTGTCAGTATAGCTGGAATGATAACGAATAATACGATACCACCAATCTTAGTACGACGACCTATCTCATTAAGGATTACTAATCCTGCAAACACAAGCACCCAGCCAAGCAACTGAGTCATAGCTGTGCTGCCATAAAGTTGAAATAACATTATTCACGCCTCCAATCGGTTGATTGATTTATTTTATAAGTATTTTACACTTTTTTAATTATTATTTCAACATTTTTGTTAAATTTTTGTCGTATTTTGTCACAGATAATAAACAACTGTGTATTATTTAATTCTTTTTCTCTCTGGAATTATATATATCCATATAAGTGAACTTACAAGCAAAAACATTGGATAAAACAGTTTTGGCAGTATCTGGAATGCCGTAATGTTATATCCAAGTTCCGAAACTGCTGATATAGCAACCAGCATCTGCGCACCATATGGAATTATTCCCTGAAATATACATGAAAATGTATCAAGAAGCGAGGCTGCTTTTCTTGGTGTAATACCATACTCTTCTGCCATCTCTTTGGCAATAGGATTAGCCATTACGATAGCAACTGTATTATTAGCTGTAGCAATATCCATTGTTCCAACTAAAAGTCCCATTCCAAGCTGTCCGCCTTTTTTCCCTTTAAATAATCTTCTTATTCCATTAAGCAGGGCATCAAATCCACCATACTCTTTAATAAGTGAACACATTACCGATACAAGCACTGCAACCATACATGTCTCAAACATTCCCGATGCACCGCTTCCCATATTAAGAAGCAGGGTTTCTAATGTAACTTCACCCATGACAAGCATAATAACTATTCCGGAAACAATGCCTGTTATAAGTACAACGAATACATTTACACCAATAATTCCACCTGCAAGCACAAGCACATATGGAATAACCTGAAAAAGATTGTAAGAATGAGCAATCTCTCCATGAATATCTGTATTAAAAGAAAGTATAAGAATTATAACAAGTGTTACAATTGCTGCCGGAAGTGCTATCCAGAAATTCTCCCTGAACTTATCCTTCATTGCACATCCCTGACCATTACATGCTGCAATTGTGGTATCTGATATAAATGAAAGATTATCTCCAAACATTGCTCCACCCATAACAGATGCAACACAGAGTGCCATGCTAAATCCTGACGCTTCCGACACTGCAACCGCAATCGGTGTAATAAGAGTTATTGTTCCGACGGATGTTCCCATAGCCGTAGAAACAAAGCATGCAACGATAAAAAGTACTGCCACTGCAAACTTTGTAGGAATAATGCCAAGCATGAAATACGCTACACTTTCTGCACTACTTCTTCCAACAACACCGACAAATATTCCTGCTGTAATAAATATAAGAAGCATCGTTACAATATTCTTATCCGCAAGACCATTGGCCATTACCTGAAGCTTCTCATCAAACTTAAGCTGTGAATTCTGCATGCAGGCAACAAGTATTGCTGCCATAAATGCAACAATAATCGGAACATTATAGAATCCCATCGGAATCTTCATAACATATTCAAATATAATTCCGGTTCCAAGATACAAAACAAGAAATACAAGTATAGGCACCAGTGCAACCGGATTAGATTTCCTATCCTTTTTCATAAATTCCAATTAATCCTCGCCCATCTTAGCAAGCTTTGCAGCCTGATCGGCAGCGATACATGCATCAATAATATCCTGAATGTCTCCATCCATAATCTTGTCAAGCTTATATAATGTAAGACCAATTCTGTGGTCAGTTACTCTTCCCTGTGGAAAATTATATGTTCTTATCTTCTCAGCTCTGTCGCCTGTACCAATCTGGCTTCTTCTTGCATCTGCTTCAGCATCATGAGCCTTCTGTGTCTCGATATCATATAACTTGGCTCTTAAGAGTGCAAATGCTTTCTCTTTATTCTGAATCTGAGACTTTTCTGTCTGTGAATAGATAACAATTCCTGTTGGGTAATGTGTAAGACGTACAGCCGAATCTGTTGTATTGACACACTGACCACCATTACCTGAAGCTCTCATAACATCAATACGGATATCTTTCTCATCGATGTGGATATCAACTTCTTCTGCCTCTGGCATAACAGCTACAGAAGCTGTAGATGTCTGGATTCGTCCATTTGATTCAGTTACTGGGATTCTCTGTACTCTGTGTACACCTGACTCATACTTCATGATAGAGTATGCGCCCTGTCCCTTGACCATGAATTCAACTTCCTTCATACCGCCGATACCAGTCTCATCACCACTTAACACTTCAACCTTCCAGCCTCTTGCCTGAGCATAGTGTACATACATTCTGAAAAGCTCAGCAGCAAAAAGTGCTGCCTCTTCTCCACCTGCACCTGCTCTTATCTCGACAACGATATCCTTGTCATCATTAGGATCTTTAGGAAGAAGAAGAATCTTTAATTCATGCTCTAATTCTTCAACTCTTGCCTTAGACTCATTGAGTTCCTCTTTAGCCATCTCTTTGAGTTCCTCATCTGTCTCTTCATCAAGAATAGCAAGGCTGTCCTCAATATTCTTCTTACAGTTCTTATACTCAGTATAAGTCTCTATAAGTGGTGCAAGATTGCTCTGCTCCTTCATAAGTTTTCTGAACTTTTCCTGGTCATTAACTACATCCGGATTACCAAGTTCAGCAGTTATATCTTCATATCTGTTGACTGTATCTTCAAGTCTATCAAACATATTATGTCACTTTTCCTTTCTATAATTAAACTTATATCAATAGTTACTTTCTTCCCATAACAACACGGTCAAGACCTGCTAAATCCTTAACCACTGTTATATCTCTAAAACCTGCCTGTTTCATAATATCTGAAACATCTGCTGCCTGCTCAGCCCCTATTTCATAGCACAGATAACCTTCCGGTTTAAGATAATCAACTGCTTTATCAGTAATTCTTCTGTAAAACATAAGACCATCCGCTGTTCCATCAAGTGCAAGCATTGGATCATGCAGACGGACCTCATCCTGAAGTCCTTCAATTACCTTAGTCGGTATATATGGCGGATTAGATACTATTATATTGTATCTCCTGTCCTCTCCTAATGCAGCGAATAAATCACTCTGTATGAATTCAATATTGTCTGCACCAAGATTGCATTTATTCTTCTTTGCCACATCCAGGGCTTTATCAGATATATCAACACCAGTCACCTTGCTATCAGGAAATTCCTTCGCAAGCGTTATACCTATACATCCTGAGCCTGTACACATATCAAGAATATCATATCCATCCTTTGCGACTTTAATAACCTCGCCAACAAGAATTTCTGTATCCTGTCTTGGTATAAGCACATTCTCATTAACCATAAACTCATATCCATAAAAATACGCTTTTCCAAGAATATGCTGTAATGGAATGTGAGAAGCTCTCTTTTCAATATATTCCTGAAATAAACTGAAATCCTTTTCTGACAGCTCATCATCCCCATTAATGAAATAAAATGTTCTTGTCATTCCATTAATAGACGATAACAATTCGAAACTGTCATACTCTGCATTATCGACATTATTGTCTCTAAGCTTTTCTGCGCCCCAGTTTACTGCTTGTCTGATTGTCATCATAGCTACTTGTCTTCCAGCCTTTTCTGTTTAAACATAGGAACATCTTCCGGATATGACTCCTCTGGCTCCTCTTTCTCAGTTTCAAACTCAAAACCTGCTACAACCTCTTCTTCTGAGAGTTCCTCTGCAGCATCATTATCTGTATCAGACTGTGTATTTCCAATATATGCCGGAGTATCCATGAATTCAAATCCTTCTATAGCTGATGGATCATCATGACCATCTTCACCATATCCATAAGACTCTTCAGCATCATCTGAATCCTCATATGAATTGTCATACACTGTACTTTCTGACTCATCACTCACTTCGTATACAGAAGAAAATGCTTCCCTGTCTGTATCATCCATACCGTATTCGAGTTCTTTTCCTGTCTGGATGTATTTCTCTTCCGGAGTTAATTCTGCTTCTGCATTATCTTCAGCTTTCTGCTCTTCGAGGTCTATAGTTCTTGTCTCTTCATTGCCATGAATAAGACTTCCTGAAATTGCAAGCTCTGCTTCAGATGCAACAAGTGCCTCAACAGGATTCTCCTCCTCTGAATAATATTCAGCAAGGAACTGTTTCCAGTCAAATACTTCCTCAACTGCTTTAATAGCAACCTCAATCATATCCATATCAGGTTCTCTTGTTGTCAGTTTCTGGAACCACATTCCCGGTTTGCTTAGTGCTCTTACAAATGCATTGTCATTCTTTCCTGCCCATCTTATAACTTCATAAGAAACACCTGCTATAACAGGAATAAGCAGAATTCTTACTAATATCTGCAATGCAGTATTATCAACCCTTATAAATATAAAGAACACAATACTTATAAACATTACAAAGAATAAGAAGCTTGTTCCACATCTTTTATGGTATCTTGAACTGTTCTTTACATTCTCAGGTGTAAGTCTTGCACCATTCTCAATACAGTTGATGCATTTGTGCTCAGCACCATGATACATGAATGTTCTCTTAATATCTTTCATCATGGATATAAGCGATACATATATAACAAATATTAATAATCTCACAACTCCTTCTATGAAATTAAGAAGAGTCTTAGAAATTATGTACTTCGATATTAATCTGGTTGCAAGATATGGCAGAACCATAAATAATCCGATAGCAAAGAATATTGACAGAATAACTGTTACTGCCATTAATACTGATTCGAATTTATCCTTAAGAATATTCTTTCCAACCTCGTCAACCTTAGTCTTTTCCTGCTCTGCAGGATCATCATAAAAAGATGCTGAATAGTTAATTGTTGATATTCCAGTAACCAGCGAATCAACAAAATTAACAACACCTCTGATTATCGGAAGATTAAGCCATGGATGCTTTTCTGTTATAAGTCTGCTTTCTCTTACGACAACTTCTATTTCATTATCGGGTTTTCTGACCGCAATAGAATACTTGTCCTTATTACGCATCATGATTCCCTCAATTACAGCCTGTCCCCCAATTCCTGATGGCTTCATATCACTAACCATACCTTTCTAAAATGTTATGTATACATTCAAAAAAAGTTGAGGTCCCGAAAAACCTCAACCTTAATTTCAAAATTAATTGTTTGATACTCCGTACTTCTTGTTGAACTTATCAATACGTCCGCGAGTAGATGATGCCTTCTGCTGTCCTGTGTAGAATGGATGGCACTTTGAACAGATTTCTACGTGGATTTCTTCGTTTGTTGAACCTGTTACGAACTCGTTACCGCAGTTGCAAACAACCTTTGCCTGATAATAAGCTGGATGGATTCCTTCTCTCATGATTTCACCTCTTTACAAATTATTAAGTATTACAATTGTGAATTCCACCTTAGGTTCCCTTTCTAGCCCGATGGGATCTATGTGAATTAGACACAATGACCTCTTTATCTGTCATAAACAGCTTTCATATTGTATCACGATGTGACATGTTATGCAAGCATTTTTTCAAAAAGTTCTAAAAAGAAACTATACTTTAGATATAATGGTTCTTATTAACGGTTCTTACAAGCTCTTCGTTGTTCTTAGTCTTAACAAACAGATCAAGAATTCTCTCTGCTGCCTCGTCTGTCTTTAATCCATTGAGAGCCTTTCTCATTATATCAACAGCTTCCTGCTCTTCTTTATTAAGGAGAAGGTCCTCTCTTCTTGTACTTGACTTTGCTATATCTATCGCAGGGAATACTCTCTTTTCTGAAAGCTTTCTGTCAAGAACAAGTTCCATGTTACCTGTTCCCTTGAATTCCTCGAACACTACATCATCCATCTTGCTTCCTGTCTCAACAAGGGCAGTTGCAAGAATTGTAAGACTTCCGCCTTCACGCATATTTCTCGCTGCTCCAAAGAATCTCTTAGGCATATGAAGTGCTGCAGGATCAAGACCACCAGAAAGTGTTCGTCCACTTGCCTGAACTGTAAGGTTATATGCTCTTGCAAGTCTTGTGATACTGTCCAGAAGAATTATTACATCTGTCTTCTGTTCTACAAGTCTCTTGGCTCTTTCGATAACCATCTCAGATACTCTCTTATGTCTTTCTGGAAGCTCATCAAATGTTGAATATATAACTTCCACATTATCGCCCACAATTGATTCCTTAATATCAGTTACTTCCTCTGGTCTTTCATCAATAAGAAGAATCATCAGATGCATCTCAGGATTATTCTTAGTTACAGCATTGGCAATCTGCTTAAGAAGCGTTGTCTTACCTGACTTAGGCTGTGATACGATCATTCCTCGCTGTCCCTTACCTATAGGTGATATAAGATCAACCATTCTCATGGCTACTGTGCTTGAATTCTTCTCAAGATGAATTCTTTCATTAGGGAATATAGGAGTAAGACTTTCAAATGCAGGTCTTCTCTGTGCAACTGATGGATCTTTTCCATTGACTGACTCAACATACATAAGAGCTGAAAACTTTTCTCCAGATGCCTTCATTCTCTTAGGTCCCTGTATAATATCTCCTGTCTTTAAGTTGAACTTTCTTATCTGTGATGGTGAAACATATACATCATTATCTCCCGGGAGGAAATTCTCACATCTGATAAATCCATATCCTTCAGACATAACTTCAAGAATACCATCCGCTAAAGGCAGATCATGTTCCGGCTTTGGCTGCGCATGATATTCCTTCTTATCTTCTTTAACATTCTGTTCTGTCTTAGGCTGCTCGTGTTCCTGTGGCTTGTATGTATCCTTCGGCTCAACATTCTCTGCTACAACACTTGCCACGTCTGCAGGCTCTTTAGTCTCTTCCGCATCTGCAGCAGCAATAATTGCATCAATAAGCTCACTTTTTCTCATTGTCGAAATATTCTTAATATTCTTGTCTTTCGCAAACTCACGTAAAACACTGACTGACAATGTCTCTAACTTTGCCTTCATATAATCCACCTCTGTATTAATCTGATAAAAATAATTGGGAAATGATGCAGGAAACGCATCAAAGATACATTTATTATACAATATATTATTCTAAAAGAAAAGGGTAAAAATGCTTTTTTTAGTCAGAGCAATATGTTATTATATATAATGCTGTTAAAAGCACTAATTATTGAAAGGAAGATTAGATATCATGACTAATGCAGAGAAAGCCTTACAGCTCCATGAAGAGTGGAATGGCAAATTTGAAACAACTCCTAAAATGAAGATTCAGACAAGAGAAGATCTTGCTCTTGCTTATACTCCTGGTGTAGCAGAACCTTGCAAGGTTATTGCCAAGGACAAAGAAGCAGCTTATAAGTACACTATCAAGTCTAACACTATCGCTGTCGTATCTGACGGAAGTGCTGTACTTGGACTCGGTAATATCGGTGCTCATGCCGCTATGCCTGTTATGGAAGGAAAAGCTGTTCTTTTCAAGGAATTTGGTAACGTTAATGCCGTACCTATCTGCCTTGATACACAGGACACAGAAGAAATCATCAAAACAGTAGTTAATATTGCACCTGCATTTGGTGGTATCAATCTTGAAGATATATCAGCTCCAAGATGTTTTGAAATCGAGACAAGACTTAAGGAGATTCTTGACATCCCTGTATTCCATGATGACCAGCATGGTACAGCTATCGTTGTATTAGCAGGTATTATTAATGGTCTTAAAGTTACAGGCAAGACCAAAGAAGACTGTCAGGTAGTAGTTAACGGTGCCGGTTCTGCCGGAGTTGCTATCACAAAGCTTCTTCTTACATACGGTTTCAAGCATGTTACAATGTGTGACAAGTCTGGTATCCTCTCTAAGACTTCAGAAGGTCTTAACTGGATGCAGCAGTCAATGATGGAAGTAACTAACCTTGAGAACAAAACTGGTTCTTTAGCTGATGCCCTCCGTGGTGCAGATATATTTGTCGGAGTTTCAGCTCCTAACATTGTTACAGCAGATATGGTTAAGACTATGAATAAAGATGCCATTATATTTGCAATGGCTAACCCTGTTCCAGAGATTATGCCTGATGTTGCCAAGGCAGCTGGTGCGCGTGTTGTTGGTACAGGACGTTCTGATTTCCCTAACCAGGTTAATAATGTTATCGCTTTCCCTGGTATCTTCAAGGGTGCTCTTGAAGGCCGTGCAAGACAGATAACTGAAGATATGAAGCTTGCTGCTGCACTTGCAATCGCTAACCTTGTTCCAGATGATGAAGTAAGTGATGTTAATATCCTTCCTGAAGCATTTGACCCAAGAGTTGCTGATGTTGTAAGCAAAGCCGTAATTGACCATATTGAGAAGTAATTATGCTTCCGTATTATTATTCTGTAAGTGAATATCTGAAAGACACTTACGGCAAGAAATTATACAAGTTAAGTCTTTCCGGAAACATGACCTGTCCTAACAGAGACGGAAAGTTAGGTACAAGAGGCTGTATATTCTGCAGCGGTCATGGTTCCGGAGATTTTGCCGTTAAAGATATTGACAAAGCAAAGACTTTGGTATCTAATAAATATTCCGGCAGTGAATATATTGCGTACTTTCAGTCATTCACTAATACATACGCTGATGCCGGATATCTGCGTGAACTTTTTATGCCTGTAATACTAAGAGACGATATCCGGATTCTGTCTATCGCAACAAGACCGGATTGTCTCGGCGATGACGTCCTGGAGCTTCTTGATGAGCTTAATCACATTAAGCCTGTATGGATAGAATTAGGATTGCAGACAGTTAACGATTCAACTGCCGATTATATACGCAGAGGCTATCCTTTATCTGTATATGATGAAGCAGTAAAGAATCTTCTTTCTATAGGAATTGCACCAATTGTCCATATGATAATCGGTCTTCCACATGAAACCTTAAGCGATTATATTGCTACCGCACGTTATATAGCAGAAAGCGGTGCATCAGGCATTAAGATTTCTTTATTGCACATTTTAAAAGATACTGACCTTTACGATGATTATTGTAAAGGATTGTTCAAAGCTCTTACTATGGATGAATACCTTGCCGCAATAGGAGCTATACTTCCTGTATTGCCAAGAGACATGGTAATACACAGACTTACTGGTGACGGACCTAAGAATATTCTTGCAGCTCCATTATGGACTGCAGATAAGAAGAGAGTTCTTAATACTCTCACACATTACCTCAAAGAAAATAAGATTTATCAAGGAAACGATTTATGAACACTGACTCAACCACATTGTACAAATTAATGATTTTATATATGCTGAGTAAAGTGAATTTTCCATTATCCAACACACAGCTTTCGTCTTTTATGCTGGATAAACAGTACACGGATTATTTCACTTTCCAGGAAACCATCAACTCTCTGGTTGAGGACGGCTTTATAAGAGGCTACACGCACCAGAGCAGCACTCACTACACTCTCACTAAGGAAGGTGAGGATACGATTGCATTCTTCTATACCAAGATATCAACTGCAATACGGGATGACATAGAGACTTATCTGTTCGACAACAAATACGAATTAAAGAACGAGGCCGGAACTGTAACTGACTGCTACAAATTATCTAACGGCAATTATATTGCACATTGTCAGTTAAAAGAAGGCGACACAACTCTTATCGAGCTTAATCTTAATGTTCCTGTTGAGGAACAGGCAGAGATAATATGTGCAAGATGGCGTGAAAACAGTCAGGAAGTATATGATTATATCGTCCGTAAACTTATGTAAAAAAGCGTTCCGACAGGATTAAACACCTGTCAGAACGCTTTTTGTTTATTCATTGTCTGTTGTTTCTTCTGGTAAGCTTTCTGTAACTTCTTCCTGTGGCAGTACATATGAATCTATAAGCTGCCATAATTCTTTAAGTCCCTGCTTGGTCTGTGATGAGAACGGTATCAGAATATCTTCCTGTCTTAATCCAAGACCTGTTCTTACTGCCTTCACCTGCTTGCTTATCTGGCTTCTCTTAATCTTATCCAGCTTAGTCGCAACAATTACAGGTCTGTAGCCGTTATTTACAATCCAGTCATACATCATTCTGTCATTGTCAGATGGGTCATGACGGATATCAATCAACAAGAACACCTGCTTTAACTGGCTGCTCTTTCTTAAGTATTTCTCAATCATCTTGCCCCATTTGGCTTTGACAGCCGGACTTACATTGGCATATCCATAACCCGGAAGGTCAACAAGATACATACTGTCATTAATATTATAGAAATTAATTGTCTGTGTCTTTCCCGGCTGTGATGATGTTCTTGCATATGATCTTCTGTTCATTAATGCATTAATGAGCGATGATTTGCCAACATTTGACTTGCCTGCAAATGCGACCTCTGGAAATGGAGTTTCAGGAAGTGTGCTTGTCACTCCGACTACTATATCCAAATTAACTTTTTTAATAACCATAATTCGTATCTCCTTTCATTTAATGCATTAATGCCTGTGCAAATACTTCTGTAGCGTTATTCACATATATTATGTTCATTCCGTCAGTTATCTCAGCGTCAAGTTCCTCAACATCAGCCTGATTATCCTCTGGTACGAAAACATTAGTTATTCCCGCTGTCTTACTTGCAAGGAGCTTTTCTTTAAGACCTCCTATTGGAAGCACTTTACCTCTTAATGTAAGCTCACCTGTCATTGCAACATCTGCTCTTACCGGAATTCCTGTAACTGCAGATAACACTGCTGTAGCCATTGTAACACCAGCAGAAGGTCCATCTTTAGGGGTTGCTCCCTCAGGTATATGAAGATGGAATGCATGCTTCTGGAAATATTCAGCATCCACTTTGTATCTGCCTTTTTCTGTAAGAGATCTGATATAAGAAACAGCTATACTTGCTGATTCTTTCATTACATCACCCATATTACCTGTAAGCTTGAACTCGCCCTTTCCAGGCATTGTTATAACCTCTATCTCAAGAGTATCTCCTCCTGCCTGTGTCCATGCAAGACCTCTTACAATTCCAACCTCGCCCTTTGGATTCTTCTTATCTGGTCTGTATTTGACTTTTCCAAGATAATCTGTAATGTTCTTATCAGATATGTTAACCGCTTTCTTTACAGACTTATCTCTTGTTCCATCAGGTGTAAATACTCCAGCCTTATACAGCTCGCTGACTGCCTTTCTAATAACTTTGGCAATCTGTCTTTCAAGGCCACGCACACCTGCTTCTCTTGTATAAGAATCAATAATAGTCTTTATAACTTTGTCTGTGAACTTGACGTCAGAAACAAGAAGGCCGTTCTGCTTAATCTGTTTCTTAATAAGATGTTCCTTTGCAATATGGAACTTCTCATTAGATGTATACGAGCCAACCTCTATAACTTCCATTCTGTCAAGCAGAGGACGGCTTACTCTTGATAAATCATTAGCTGTAGCAATAAAAAGCACATTTGACAAATCAACTGGCATCTCAATATAGTGATCAACAAAATTAACATTCTGTTCACTGTCTAATACTTCAAGAAGCGCCGCAGATGTATCTCCCTTATAATCACTGCTCATCTTATCAATTTCATCAAGAAGCATAAGCGGATTATTCACATTTGCACTCTTAAGTCCTTCTATAATTCTTCCCGGCATTGCACCGATATATGTCTTTCTGTGTCCTCTTATCTCAGCTTCATCTTTAACACCACCAAGACAGATTCTCACATATTCTTTTCCAAGTGCTTTCGCAACTGACTTTGCAATAGAAGTCTTACCTGTTCCCGGAGGTCCTGCAAGACATATTATAGGGGCTTTGCCGCTGCTTGTGATATTTCTTACTGCAAGTGATTCAAGAATTCGCTCTTTAATATCCTTCATTCCATAATGGTCAGAATCAAGCACCATGGCTGCATTATCTATATCTTTATTATCCTGTGTTGCCACATTCCATGGAAGCTCAAGGCATGTCTCTATGTAGGTTCTCTCAACATTAGCTTCTGCATTATTGCCAGCTAAAGATTTCAGTCTTTTGATTTCTTTATTAAGCTTTTCCCTTACATATTCAGGTGCATCAAGTTTCTCAACTGCTGCCTCGTACTCCTCTGCCTCAGAAACAGTTCCACCATCAAGTTCCTCATTAATCGCAGCAAGTTCTTCTCTTAATATGTAATCTTTCTGATTCTTATCAATTCTTTCTCTTACCGCATTACCAAGTTCTTCTTTAATCCTGTATGCATTAATCTCGTTAATAAGTAATGTTGCTGCAAATGTATACATCTGCTCATAGTCGCCTGCTTCCAGAAGCTGCTGTCTCTTATCATAATCCATCATGAATTCCTGTGCGAATTCCATCATAAGTTTTTCTGCATCATTATAAGACAACCATCTTTTAACTGTATCCTTGGCAAATTTAGGATTAACATGTGCATACTGTGATAAAAGTTCACGCATGCCAACTATTATCGCTCTGGAAACAACCTTGTCCGGTTTTTCAAATCCTTCAATTGCACTTACATCAGCAATCATCATTCCAGATGCTTCCTCAAAGCTGTTTATAAGTGCCTTTTCAAGTCCTTCAACCTGAACTCTTAATATCTTGCCTGGCATCTTAATTATCTGTTTTACCTTGGCAATTGTTCCTACTGTATATAAATCCTCTATTCCCGGTTCAGTTACCTGTGAATCTCTCTGTGTAACAAGATATATAAGCTGGTCTCCTGCCATACTTGCTTCAACAGCCTTAACCGACTTCTTTCTGCTTACATCGAAATGCATTACCATTCCTGGAAAAACAGTTACATTTCTCAATGGAATAGTGGGATAATGTCTGTTATATTCGTTATTCATATATTCCTCTCTATCAATAATGGCGGACCGTCCATCACGAACAGTCCGCCTGAATCAATTCATTACTGTGCTTTTTTAACAGCATCTGTTCTGTATTCTAACAGAGGCTTTGCGCTACCTTCTACAGCTTCCTTGGTTATTATGCATTTGGCTATTGTTTCATCTGATGGAATCTCATACATTACTTCATTCATGACTGATTCTAAGATTGAACGTAAACCTCTTGCTCCTGTCTTTCTCTCAAAGCTCTTGTGAGCCACTGCCTCAACAGCCTCGTCAGTAAACTCAAGTGCTACCTCGTCAAGTCCGAAAAGTGCCTGATACTGCTTGATAATTGCATTCTTAGGCTCTTTAAGAATTCTTACAAGGGCTGCCTCATCAAGCGAATCCAGTGAAACAACAACTGGAACTCGACCTACAAACTCAGGAATAAGACCAAATTTGATAAGATCCTGAGGAAGTGCCTTGTGGAACATCTCTCCAACATCATCATTGCTCTTTTCCTTAAGTTCCGAATTAAATCCAATTGAACTCTTATCCATTCTTGATTCAATAATCTTCTCAAGTCCGTCAAATGCTCCACCGCATATGAAAAGAATATTAGTTGTATCAATCGGGATAAGTTCCTGCTGAGGATGTTTTCTTCCTCCCTGTGGTGGAACAGACGCTACTGTTCCCTCTAATATCTTAAGAAGTGCCTGCTGTACACCTTCACCAGATACATCTCTTGTTATAGAAACATTCTCTGATTTCTTAGTAATCTTATCTATCTCATCAATATATATGATACCATATTGAGCTTTTTCAACATCATAATCTGCAGCCTGAATAAGCTTCAAAAGAATATTCTCGACATCCTCACCAACATATCCAGCTTCTGTAAGAGTTGTTGCATCAGCAATTGCAAAAGGTACATTAAGAAGTCTTGCAAGATTCTGTGCAAGGAATGTCTTTCCTGAACCTGTTGGTCCAAGCATAAGAATATTACTCTTCTGTAACTCTACATCCAGATCAGCCTGTGACATAATTCTCTTATAATGATTATATACAGCAACTGCAAGAACTTTCTTTGCCTCGTCCTGTCCTATAACATAATCATCAAGGAATTCCTTAATCTGCTTTGGTTTAAGCAGGTTAATATTCATTCCATCAACCACATCACTACCATCTGAATCTGTTTCAAACTCTTCATCAAGGATATCGCTGCATATTTCTACACATTCATCGCAAATGTAAACGCCATTATGTCCTGCGATAAGCTTCTTTACCTGATCCTGTGTTTTATTACAGAATGAGCATCTAAGCTTCTCGTCAATATTTCTGCCTGCCATACCATCCTCCAAATCACCAATATCCATGTCCTGTTATCACAACAGGTACCGCTTATTACACAAAAACAAGGGAGACACCTGCAAATATATTATCTGCAGGCACCTTCCTTATCATAAGCAGTTATTATCTCTTCTCTACAACACTATCGATAAGTCCATATGCAACAGCTTCCTGTGCTGACATGTAATTATCTCTTTCAGTGTCTCGTGAAATCTCTTCAACTGACTTACCAGTATTAGCAGCCAGTATCTGGTTTAACTTATTTCTTGTCTTAAGTATATTCTCAGCAACGATTCTGATCTCAGTTTCCTGACCTCTTGCACCACCTGATGGCTGGTGAATCATAATCTCTGCATTAGGAAGAGCAAGTCTCTTTCCCTTAGCACCGCCTGAAAGAAGGAATGCACCCATACTTGCAGCCATACCGATACAAATTGTAGATACATCACACTTGATGTACTGCATTGTATCATAGATAGCAAAACCTGCTGATACAGATCCTCCTGGGCTGTTAATGTAGAAATGTATATCCTTGCCTGGGTCTTCTGCTTCAAGGAATAACATCTGTGCTACTATAAGGTTAGCAGATACATCTGTTACTTCTTCTCCTAAGAATATAATTCTGTCTTTAAGCAGACGTGAATATATATCATATGATCTTTCGCCTCTGCTGTTCTGTTCAATGACATAAGGTACAAAACTCATTACACAACCTCCAATATACTAAATGTTCATATAAGAATCTGATTATTTCTCAACAACTGATCCTGTAATAACTTCTATAGCCTTCTGGATTGCAAGATCTTCCTTAATCTGCTTCTTCTCATAGTCTCCCATGAATTCCTTAATCTGATCAAGTTCCATCTTGTAAGCTTCAGCCATCTTCTTTAACTCTGCTTCGAAATCTTCTTCTGAAGTCTCGATGTTCTCAGCCTTAACAACTGCCTCAAGAACAAGTCTTGACTGGATTCTCTTAACAGCCTCTGGCTTCATCTCGTCCATAATCTTATCAGCTGTCATACCTGTGTACTGGAAGTACTGGTCAACTGATAATCCCTGCTGCTGTAATCTCTGAGCGAAATCCTCAACCATTCTGTTAACCTGTGTGTCAACCATAGCATCTGGGATATCCATCTTAGAGTCTTCGATAATCTTAGCGATTGCTTCGTCTTCCTGCTTAGCCTTAGCTTCTCTTGACTTTCTGTCAGCAATCTTATTCTTTAAATCATCCTTGTATTCAGCAAGTGTATCGAAATCAGATACATCCTGAGCGAACTCGTCATTAAGTTCTGGAAGCTGCTTCTCCTTGATTTCCTTAACAGAAACCTTGAACATAGCTGGCTTACCCTTAAGTTCATCTACATGATACTCTTCTGGGAATGTAACATTGATTTCTTTCTCATCACCGATATTCATACCGATAATCTGCTCTTCAAATGTATCAATGAATGAATGAGATCCGATTGTAAGTGGGTAATCTGTTCCCTTTCCACCTTCGAATGCAACACCATCAACAAATCCTTCGAAATCGATAACTGTGTTATCTCCATCCTTAACAGCTCTGTCTGTTACAGATACTGTTCTTGAATTCTGATCCTGAACTCTCTTTAACTCTTCTTCTACATCAGCATCTGTTGCTTCTGTATCAGCCTTAGTTACTTCAACACCCTTGTACTGTCCAAGTTCAACTTCTGGCTTAGTAGCTACAACAGCTTCGAAGATAAATGGCTTTCCAGCCTCTAACTGTGTTACATTGATCTTAGGCTGAGAAACAAGTTCAAGACCACACTCATCAGCAGCCTTAGCATATGCTTCTGGAATGATTGAGTTAGCAGCATCTTCGTAGAATACTTCTGCGCCATACATCTTCTCGATCATCTTTCTAGGTGCTTTACCTTTTCTGAAACCAGGAAGGCTGATCTTGCTCTTATTCTTATTATATGCAGTATTAAGACCTGCCTCAAACTCCTCAGCAGTAGACTCAATAACAAGTTTAACCATATTCTTCTCTTCTAAATTCTCAACTGTGAAACTCATTATAAATTAATCCTCCTATGATATATGTATTGTTACTATCGTACAACATACCCACGAATTATAACACAACTGTTTTTAGATTACCAGTACTATTTTAAAAAAATAAAAGATAGGGCTGTAATCCTTATATTTGCTAAGAAACATGCGGATTACAGCCCCATTTATCACTTAAGATAATTCATATTCAGTTGTAAACAGGTACGATTACTTACCGCTCATCTGCTCTTCCTGTCTTCTGATCATCTCTTTTACCATGTTACCACCAACTGAACCAGCTTCTGCTGATGTGAGGTCTCCATTGTAACCATCCTTTAAGTTAACACCGATTTCTGAAGCAACCTCCATCTTGAATCTGTCAAGTGCGCTCTGTGCTTCCTTCTTAGTCTTATAATTAGAACTTGTTGATTTAGCCATAATAAGCCTCCTTATTAAACACATTTTTAGGTTTAAGCCGAAAAGTTATGGCGCCATAACTTATCGTCTTGATGTTATTATGTGTCCGATAATTCTAATTATTATGACATATTCTGGCTGTTAATTATTAGGAGACATCTTGGTTGTTTCGGTTTCCAAATCCTTTGCTGATGCCGGAATTATGTTCTTATATACATATATTTCGTCATAAACAGGCGCCCATCTGTATGACGCACCGCCTGTGCAGAAAACATATGCATTGCCTTTATTAGTCACAGCGTAACTTACAAGGCAGCTTCCTGCTTCATTAGTGTATCCTGTCTTTCCACCCGTAACAAGCACTCCCGGTGCTTCATTACCGTATATTCTTGAATACATTGTGCTTGTAAGCTGAATTCCTTCCGGATGCTGTGTTGTTGCTTTGGTCTTATACTGGTATGTTCCAAGTACTTTAGCTCTCAGCTCATCTTTCATGGCATATTCCATAATCATTGCCATCTCTGATGGAGTTGTATACTGTTCTTCATCATATAATCCTGTAGGATTAGCAAAATGTGTATACTTAAGTCCAAGTTCTTCGCATTTTGCATTCATAAGCTTTGCAAATTCTTCATTAGAACCTGCAGTCATTATTGCCAGTGCTTCAGCCGCATCAGCTCCTGACGGAAGCACAAGACCATACATAAGGTCTTCCACATCAACCGTCTCTCCTTCAAGAAATCCTGCAACAGATGCTTCTTCCCTATAGAGTCTGTTAAGCATCTCGAATCCAAATGTATAAGTCTGCGGCATCTTATCAAGATTCTCGGATACAACAATGAGTGTCATAACCTTGGTCATTGATGCCGGATATATCTTAGTATCAGCAAGTTTTCCGGCTATTATCTTATGATTATTCACATCAAGCAATGCAGCATAAGGTGACGCTATCTGTGTATCTGATGAAAGATCCATATAGTCTGCTGCCATCTGTGAATAGATAAGCGGCGGCTCTGTCTGCTGCTGTGTCTGTGTTTCATTCTCGGCATATGTTTCTGCAATTATATCTGATGCAAATGCAGCTTTCTGCTTTGATGTTTTTCTTAATCCTGATGTAACATTAATGATAATTACAGCAATAACAATCGCAACTGCTGTCATTATAATTAATTTAATTCTTAAAGCTCTCTGCCTTTTCTTTCTCATAAGCTGGGCTTTTCTTTTTCTGTCGCGGCGTATCTTCGCCTCATTATAATTATCATATTCCATCGTTAGTCGTGCTCCCCCAAACTATATATACTGGGTAGAAGCCCTTAATTTGTCAGAAAGTTCTTCCCCTTTAATAAGTTTTACAAGTTCAAGACCCAGATCTATGGATGTACCCATTCCTCTAGATGTTGTAATATTAGCATCTGTCACAACTCTTTCTGGTGCAGGAATTACCTCCGCTCCCTTTAACTGATCCTCAAATCCCGGAAATGCCATTGCTTTCTTACCTTCAAGAAGTCCAAGATTACCAAGAATAGAAGGCGCCGCACATATTGCCGCAATTCTGTTATTCTTTTTATCATATTCTTTAAGAAGTTCTAACAGTTCCTTACACTCATAATATGACTTGTGTCCAGGTCCACCCGGAAGGAACAGAAGTTCATTGCCTTCAAATACATATTCATCTAAAAGTTCATCAGCTTTAACAATCACGCCCTGTGCACTTTTAACATTAATATCTCCTGTAATTGATATCATATCTGTTCTGATATCAGCTCTTCTTAATATATCTATAACCGCAAGTGCCTCTACTGTTTCAAATCCATCTGTGAGA
>CAVBPJ010000033.1:0-28482 GCA_963597265.1 Evtepia sp.
AATATAACGAATGTAAATATATTAATAATAATGATATTGATGCCTTTTAGAGGTTCATTTGCTGTGCTTGAAATTTATTATCTGCTGAATGATTTATAATTTTTTAAGGTTTCATGGTTAATAATGTAATATATTTGAAAAATACAGGTAAAATATGGAATAAATATAACAAATGTTATTGACACCAGCAGACACTTATATTATATTTTAAAAGTATTTTGGGTATAAAAAGATATCGCAAATGCAGACCACATGGTTACATGTTAAGCCTTGCGGACGGGCGGGTCGGTTGCCGAGTGTGACTAGGGCACACATTATTGATTGAGTTAGAAGCTCAAATTTTATAAGTTGATTTTTAAATTATCATGCGAGAGAGCATATCATCTTGTGAAACGGTCAATAAGAGCGGTAACAGTGACTTACTTGGATAAACTCTGAAAGGTCAGATTTTCTGTATTTGTATACATACAGTAATCAGGAAAAGAAGATAGAATATGATTATACAGGCGTGATTGATTTAGAATCAATCACGCCTTTTTTGCGCGTTCGCAGCTCTGGAATATAGCTGCAAGCGCGGGCAGCGATGAGAATAGAATGGCTGGCAGCAATGAGAACAGGGGGAGATTATGGACTTAAAAAGACAGGCGAGTGCGCCGCTTTACGAAGCAATTGAGAAATTCAGGAAGAAAAGAATTGTTCCGTTTGATGTTCCGGGACATAAGAGAGGAAGGGGTAACCCTGAGCTGGTTGATTTACTGGGAGAGAGGTGCGTTGGAATTGATGTCAATTCAATGAAGCCGCTTGATAATCTGTGCCATCCTGTATCTGTCATTAAGGAGGCAGAGGAACTTACAGCAGAAGCATTTGGAGCTGAACATGCATTTTTCATGGTAGGAGGAACCACGCAGGCAGTACAGAACATGGTGTTATCTGTCTGTAAGGCGGGTGATGAGATTATCGTTCCAAGAAATGTGCATAAAAGCGTAATTAATGCATTGATTCTATGTGGTGCAATTCCTGTTTATCTTAATACAGAGATTAATGCTAAGCTTGGAATAGTGCTTGGAGTTACTGTACAGCAGGTTGAAAAGACAATACAGGAGCACCCTAATGCGGTGGCGGTTTTGGTAAACAATCCTACTTACTATGGAATCTGTTCGGATATCAAGGGAATATGCGATATAGCGCATGCATACGGTCTTAAGGTGCTTGCTGATGAGGCACATGGAACACATCTGTATTTTGGTGATAACCTGCCTATGAATTCAATGAAGGCAGGAGCGGACCTTGCGGCAATATCGATGCATAAGTCAGGCGGTTCGCTTACGCAGAGTTCAATACTGCTTACCAATAATGGCATGAATGCAGATTATGTTCAGACAATTATTAATATTACGCAGACAACGAGTGCGTCGTATCTTCTTATGACAAGCCTTGATATATCAAGAAGAAATCTTGCACTTCGCGGCAGACAGTCATTTGCAAAGGTAAGCGAGTGGGCACAGTATGCAAGAGATGAGATTAATATGGTAGGCGGCTATTACGCATATGGAAAAGAACTGATTAATGGCGGAACAGTCTATGATTATGATGTTACCAAGCTCTGTGTATATACACGAGATATTGGACTTGATGGAATTGAGGTGTATGACATCTTAAGAGATGAGTATGATATCCAGATAGAATTCGGCGATATTGGAAATATTATGGCGTACATATCAATCGGCGACAGAATACAGGATATAGAAAGACTTGTGGGAGCGCTGGCAGAAATCAGCCGTCTATATTCAAGAGAAGAAAAACGCTTCGAAGTAGACAGACAAATGCTTCTTCCAAAGGTACTTGCTTCACCACAGGAAGCCTTCTATGCAGATAAGGTTAAAGTCCCAATCCGTGAGGCAGCAGGACATATATCGGGAGAATTCGTAATGGCATATCCGCCGGGAATACCGATACTTGCACCAGGAGAAGAAATCACAGACGAGATAATCGACTATATTCAGTATTCGGTTGAGAAGGGTTGTTCAATGCAGGGAATGGAAGATTCAACATTGCAGACACTGAACATATTAAGAATGTAAATGTCCGATTTGTTCAATCGGTCAAATATAAAAGGGAGAAGAGTTATTATGGAATTTTGGTTTTCAGAACTTCATTCACCACATGTGAAGTTTGATATCAGGGTTGAAAAACAACTGTTTTCTGGCGAGAGCGACTATCAGAGAATAGATGTGTTCCAGTCACCAGAGTTCGGAAAATTCCTGACACTTAACGGAAGTGTTATATTTTCAGAGCAGGACTGCTTCATCTACAACGAGATGGTAGTGCATGTGCCGATGTCAGTTCATCCTGATGTTAAAAATGTATTGATAATCGGTGGCGGTGATGGAGGCGTATCAAAGGAACTGTTACAGTATGACAATATCGAAAATATCGACATAGTAGAACAGGACAACATGTTTGTTGATGTGTGCAGGGAGTATTTTCCAGAGACAGCAGCAGGATTGGAAGATGAGAGGGTACACATTTATAATTCAGATGCATTAAGGTTCTTACGTTCCAAGCAGGATATGTATGACCTTATAATTAACGATGCCACGGACCCGTTTGGTGCGAGTGAGGGACTGTTTACAAGAGAATTCTATGGAAACTGTTATAAGGCACTTAAGGAGGATGGAATACTTGTTTACCAGCATGGAAGTCCTTTCTATGATGAGGATGAGGATGCGTGCAGAAGCA
This sequence comes from Evtepia sp., assembly GCA_963597265.1. Taxonomy (GTDB): domain Bacteria; phylum Bacillota; class Clostridia; order Lachnospirales; family Lachnospiraceae; genus Lachnospira. The sequence continues at coordinate 2,740 of CAVBPJ010000033.1, forward strand.
TGCACAGAAAGGTGTTCCATACATTTCCAATAAGCCGTGTGTATCAGGCACATATACCAACGAGTCCGTCAGGATACTGGCTGTTTGGATTTGCGTCAAAGAAATATCACCCGCTTAAGGATTTCAAGCCGGCAGAGTGGAAGCGAAGAAATATACATACAGAATATTACACAACTAATCTTCATACAGGCGCATTTATGCTGCCAAAGTATGTTGAAGAATTATTAGAACAGGAGGAAGAAAGATGAGCAGAGTATTAGTAATTGGTTGCGGAGGAGTTGCTTCAGTAGCAATTCACAAGATATGTCAGGTGAGTGAGGTATTTTCAGACCTGTGCATAGCGAGCAGAACAGTGAGCAAATGTGACAAATTAGCAGAAGAATTAAAGGACAAGACAAGCACTAACATCACAACAGCAAAGGTTGACGCTGACAACACAGATGAGGTTATTGCACTTATCAATGATTTCAAACCGGATGTAGTTCTTAATGTGGCACTTCCATATCAGGACCTTACTATTATGGACGCCTGCCTTGCATGCAAAGTTCCTTATGTTGATACTGCTAATTATGAGTGTGAGGATACAGACAATCCTGAGTGGAGAAAGGTGTATGAGGAGAGATGCCAGCGCCTCGGATTTACAGCATATTTTGACTACTCATGGCAGTGGGCGTATAGAGAAAAATATAAAGAAGCCGGAATTACAGCACTTTTAGGAACAGGCTTTGATCCGGGTGTAACAAGCGTATTCACAGCTTATGCACAGAAGCATTATTTTGATGAGATACACACAATTGATATATTAGACTGCAATGGTGGTGACCACGGATATCCATTTGCAACTAACTTTAATCCTGAAATTAATCTTCGTGAGGTATCAGCTCCAGGCTCATACTGGGAAGACGGTCACTGGGTTGAGATTCCTGCTATGTCAATAAAGAGAGAGTATAATTTTGAAGGTGTTGGAATGAAGGATATGTACCTGCTTCACCATGAAGAGATAGAGGCACTTGCTGCTAATATTCCACATGTTAAGAGAATCCGTTTCTTCATGACATTTGGACAGAGCTATCTTACACATATGAAATGCCTTGAAAATGTCGGTATGTTAAGAACTGACCCGGTTGAATTCAATGGACAGGAGATTGTTCCAATTCAGTTCTTAAAGGCGCTTCTCCCAGACCCTGCTTCACTTGGCCCAAGAACAGTAGGTAAGACTAATATCGGCTGTATCTTCACAGGTATCAAGGATGGCAAGGAGAAGAAGGTATATATCTACAATGTGTGCGACCATCAGGAATGTTACCGCGAGGTTGGTTCACAGGCTATTTCATACACAACAGGTGTACCAGCTATGATTGGAACAATGCTTGTTGCCAAGGGACTCTGGAACAAGCCGGGTGTATTCACAACAGATGAATTTGATCCTGATCCATACATGGAGGCACTTAATAAGTACGGTCTTCCATGGGTTGTCGATGAAAATCCTGTTTTAGTAGACTAAGAAGAGAGGTTAATTATGAGATTTGATGAGTTAAAGACACCTGCATATGTAATTGATGAGAAAATGCTTATCCATAATCTTGAGATACTTCATAAAGTTGAGGAAGATACGGGCTGCCACATATTGCTTGCACAGAAAGCATTTTCAGCATATGCAGAATATCCGCTTATTGGAAAGTATATAAGTGGAACAACGGCGAGCGGAATATATGAAGCCAGACTTGGTGCTGAGTGTATGGGGAAAGAAAATCATGTATTTGCACCGGCATTTACGGATGAAGATATGGATGAGCTTGTAAATATGTGTGACCATGTTGTCTTTAACTCAGTTTCACAGTTAAAGAAGCATAAAGCCAAATGTATTGAGGCAGGGGTAAGTTTTGGGCTTCGCGTTAATCCTGAGTTCTCAACACAGGGTGACCATGCAATATATGACCCATGCGCTCCGGGCAGCAGACTTGGAGTTACAATCAAGAACCTGAAAGCTGCACTTAAGGAAGAACCTGATGTGTTATCAGGTATGGAAGGAATACATTTTCACACATTATGCGAACAGAATTCAGATGACTTAGAGGCAACATTAAAGGTTGTTGAAGAGAAATTCGGCTTTCTGATGAAAGATATGAAGTGGGTTAATTTTGGCGGCGGACATCATATAACCCGTGAAGATTACGACATTAAAACTCTTGAAAAATGTATTAGTCATGTGAGAAAGAAATATGATGTTGAAGTGTATGTTGAGCCGGGGGAAGCCGTTGCACTTAATGCAGGATATCTAGTGACTACAGTACTTGATAAGGTCGAAAATGGAATAACAACAATTATACTTGATGCTTCTGCAGCGTGTCATATGCCTGATGTATTGGAAATGCCATATACACCACCTCTTCGTGACGGATTGAAAATATCGGACATTGAAGAAGAATACGGAAGATTCAGATACAGATTATCGTCTTATACATGCCTTGCAGGAGATATCATAGGTGATTATGAATTTGGCAGGGAAATTAATGTCGGGGACAGACTTGTATTTGAAGATATGGCTATATATTCAATGGTTAAGAACAATACATTTAACGGAATCCCGCTGCCGGATATTGTAATTATGGACAGTGATGGAGAATGTAAAGTGTGGAAGCATTTTGGCTACGAAGATTTCAAAGGGAGATTATAGATATGGATTATATAAACAGTACTCCGGCAGCAGACGGTTTCCGCATGCCTGCTGAATTTGAAAGACATCAGGGCTGCATTATGATATGGCCGGAAAGACCGGGTTCTTGGGCTTATGGAGCAAAGGCGGCTAAGAAAGCATTTGCACAGATAGCGTCTGCAATCAGCGAGAGTGAACAGGTATACATGATTGTGTCTGCTGATAAGGAGGAAGAGGCAAGACAAGAGCTGCCAGATATAGTGAAACGCGTTGTCATGGAGACGGATGACGCATGGGCAAGAGACACCGGACCGACATTCATTGTGAGTGGAAATGTTGATACACCTTATGAAGCGCGTGATTTGCGGGGAATTAACTGGGAATTTAATGCGTGGGGTGGAACATATGACGGGCTGTATGCGGACTGGAAAAAAGACAACCTTGTAGCTGGGGAGTTTATGTCTTATCTTGGCTGTCAGGGGTATAATGCAGCACCATTTGTTCTTGAAGGCGGTTCAATCCATACAGACGGTGAAGGAACAATGCTTGTTACAGAAAGCTGCCTGTTGAGTAAGGGAAGAAATCCGCAGCTTAGCAGGGAACAGATTGAGGATAAGTTAAAGCAGTACTGCAATGTAAGCAAGATAATCTGGCTTCCTTGTGGAATATACAATGATGAGACTAACGAGCATGTGGATAATGTATGCGCATTTACAGCACCCGCAGAGGTTGTGCTTGCATGGACAGATGATGAGAATGACCCGCAGTATGAGATGAGCAAGGCTTGTCTTTCTGTTCTTGAAAATGTAACTGACGCCAAAGGAAGACATTTAAAAGTAAGAAAATTGCTTATTCCTAAGAAGCCTGTGTGCATAACTGAGGAGGAGCTGGCAGGCTTTGAATTTGAGGAAGGCGAGGACATGAGAGAAGCAGGAGAGCGTCTGGCAGCGTCTTATGTTAATTTCTATATTGCCAATGACTCAGTCATAGTGCCGCAGTTTGATGACGAGGCGGACAGCCTTGCAATAAATGTGCTTAAAGAAGCATTTCCAGACAAAAAGATAGTCGGGATATATGCGAGAGACATAATAGTTGGTGGAGGTAATATCCACTGTATTACACAACAAATTCCGGAGGTAAAATAGTGTGAGAAATGTAAAATATGCAGGCATACAGATGCAGTGTTCAAGGTCGGTAGAAGAGAATATTGCAAAGGCTGATAAAATGGTTCGTGAGGCAGCAGCTAACGGAGCACAGATAATACTTCTTCCTGAGCTTTTTGAAAGACAATATTTCTGTCAGGAAAGAAATTATGATTATTACGCATTTGCAACACCTGTTGATGCGAATCCGGCAGTGAAGCATTTTCAGAAGGTGGCAGCCGAGTTGCAGGTTGTGCTTCCAATAAGCTTTTATGAAAGAGACATAAATGTGTTCTATAACACAGTTGCGGTTATTGACGCCGATGGAAGTATTCTTGGAATATACAGAAAAACACATATTCCTGATGACCATTATTATCAGGAAAAGTTCTATTTCACACCTGGAGATACGGGATTTAAAGTGTGGGATACAAAATATGCAAGGATAGGCGTGGGAATATGCTGGGATCAGTGGTTCCCAGAGACAGCCAGAGGAATGGCGGTACAGGGAGCAGAAATCCTTTTCTATCCTACAGCAATTGGCTCAGAGCCGATTCTTGAGGTTGACAGCATGCCTCACTGGAGAAGATGTATGCAGGGACATTCAGCGTGCAATATAGTTCCTATTGTAGCTGCCAACCGTATCGGTGAGGAGAAGGTTACACCGTCTGAAGCCAATGGACATCAGGAATCGTCACTTGTATTCTATGGCTCTTCATTTGTAACAAATGCAACCGGAGAGATTGTTATGCAGGCTTCCAGAGATAAGGAACAGATTGTATATGGTGAAACAGACATTGACGCCGATACAGACATGCGTATAAGCTGGGGACTGTTCAGGGACAGAAGACCTGAAATCTATAAAAGTATCAGATAAAATAAGCCAGTTAATCTTAATGAGGTGCCCCTCAAAGTTAGATTAACTGGCTTTAATATTATTGATTATAAATATTATTATCGTGTTAGTTCTTATTAGCGATAGCAGCTTCTGCTCTTTCTAAATCTTCTTTGGTGTACTTGGTTAATATCTGTTCTTTGGTTATGCCGAATTCGAGCATGGAGATGATAGAGTTGACTTTTTCGGTGTCTATGCCAAGTTCAATTCCCTTATTTATGCCTTCATTTCTGCTTTCACTTTGCCATTCGGCTTTTAATTCTTCCATAGCTTTGCACATGTTAACTTTACCTCCTTGTTCATTAGGTTTACACAGATTCATAATCTGTGGAGTAGCAGTAAGGACGCTTATAAGTTTCATAACCTCGTTGTCAACATTGCGTGTCTTATACTCGTTAAATATTGAGTCTATATCTTTATTGTATATACTTCGTGCAATATTAAACACATCTCTGACATCATCATTATAAAATGTGTACTTATCAGAATCAAGTATCTGAACAAGATTTAACTTATAGTCGGAGAAGTAAGCCTTGATATTATCAGGCATGGAAACCATCATATCAGCGAGGCATGACGGACCGTCCCATAATGAATCACCATAGTATAAAACAAGAGTGATGATAGGGTGGAAGCGGTCAGATTTGTCAATTCCAGACAGAAACTCTTCAGGAGAGCTGAAAGAATCCTTATTTAGCTTATGCTGTTTCTTGATGTCGTTATATTCCTTTATGTAGCCAAGTGCGTCATAGGTCATGGTTCGCAAAGGCATGGCGTAATGCGTCTTGTCCTGAATCTCAAGACCAAGAATATTAAACTCTACGCCGTCAGACATCTTCTTTACAACATCTCTGTTTCTGGTAATAGATTCATTGTAACTTTTAGACTGGATAGTAGCAGAAACATCAGTGTCCATCTCAGTAAGCTTGTCAGGTTTAAGAACCTGCCTGCTGTTAAAGACAGTAGCGTTGAAAAGGTCTGCAAAATGTTCATTATCACGCCAGAAAGTTTTAAGTGTGACATCTTTCTGGTGAGTAGTATTATTGGTATTATTCATAAATCGCCTTTCTTGTATGTTTCATATGTTGGATATAGTTAAAATATAAAATGATGCATCAACAATATGACATATAATAACAATACAAAAAGAATATGTCAATATAAATCAATAAAATATATTTTGAATATAACATTGACGTGCGTATAAAGAGTTAATATAATAAACCCATCTATTATATCATTCAAAACACATTTTAAGTTGTGCAATAAAAAGGAGGTACCAATGACTACCAATCCAGAAAAAATACAATCCTCACCAATAACAGAAGAAGCCCGTGAATTAGTGAGAAAATTCAAGCTGGAAATGCTGGAGAATGGCAGTTCAACAGTAATCTGTCCGGAATGTGGCAAGAAACCACAGATTATGAGTACTCCTCAGGGTGAAAGAACAACAATAGCGTGTGAATGTGGCTATATATATGATTCAGAATTTAATCTGTAGAATATAATAAAAACTTAATAAAGCACAGTTAGCCAAATCTCCCTCTCTATGTTATTATACTAGCATGTATAATTTCGTAGAGAGGGATTTTTGCATTTACATAAGGAAGGAGAAGCTATGCAACATAAGAATCCGATTACAATCGGCATGCTGGCGCATGTTGATGCGGGGAAAACTACGCTGTCAGAGGCGATACTATATAGTGCGGGAAGCATAAGAAAGCTTGGAAGAGTTGATAATCAGGACACATTTCTTGATACAGGGGATATGGAGAGAGCAAGAGGAATTACTATATTCTCAAAGCAGGCAGCCTATAATTATAACGGAAGTTCTTATACACTGCTTGATACACCGGGACATGTTGACTTCTCGGCGGAGACAGAGAGAACGCTGTGGGTGCTTGACGCAGCGGTTCTTGTAATAAGCGGAATGGACGGAGTTCAGGGACATACCGAGACGCTGTGGAGTCTGCTTAAAAGACTTGGAATACCAGTATTTATATTTGTCAATAAGATGGACCAGCAGGGAACTGACAGAGCAAGAATCATGGAACAGCTAAAGAACAGGCTGTCAGAGTCATGTGTGGATTTTAACAATATAGATTATGAGGAAGCTGCAATGTGCCATGAAGAGGCACTTGAGCAGTTCTTAGAATCTGCAAATGTAGATGATGCCCTTATGAGCCGTATGATTATGGAAAGAAAAATGTTTCCTGTATATTTCGGTTCAGCACTTAGAATGAACGGTGTAGAGGAGCTTATAAATGGAATCGACACATATGTAAGCTGTCCTGATTATGGAGAAGAGTTCTCAGCAAAAGTGTATAAGATTACAAGAGATGACAGAGGAGAAAGGCTTACACATCTTAAAGTATGCGGTGGTTCTCTAAAATCTAAAATGCTTATTGGCAATGAAAAGGTCAACCAGATAAGAGTTTATGCAGGAGATAAGTTCTCAAGCATTAATGAAGCAGTTGCTGGAACGGTATGTGCTGTGACAGGGCTTTCAGAGACTAAGGCAGGTCAGTTTATCGGAGCAGGTGGTGAAGATAATATACCAGTGCTTGAGCCGGTACTTAATTACAAGCTTAATCTTCCTGCGGGGGCAGATCCGGTGGCGCTTCTTTCAAAGCTTCGTACACTTGAGGAGGAAGAACCAGAGCTTCATGTTGAATGGGATGAGAATTTCAAAGAAATACATGTAAGCGTAATGGGTCCGGTGCTTATTGAGGTGCTTACTAATATTATCAAGACAAGATTTTGCGTAGATGTAACATTTGGTGAAGGAAGCATTGTATATAAAGAGACAATTAAGAATAAGGCGTACGGAATCGGACATTTCGAGCCGTTGAGACATTATGCGGAGGTTCATCTGCTGCTTGAACCGGGCGAGCCGGGAAGCGGCATGAGATATGAATGTCATTGCAGTGAGGATATACTTGATAAGAACTGGCAGAGACTTGTGTATACACATTTGTGTGAGAAAATGCATAGAGGAGTGCTTACAGGTTCTGAGCTCACGGATATGAAGATTACGCTTGTTGCAGGAAGGGCTCATCCGAAGCACACTGAGGGCGGAGATTTCAGACAGGCAACCTACAGAGCTGTAAGACAGGGACTTATGCAGGCAGAATCAGTATTGTTAGAACCATTCTATGCATTTTCACTTGAGGTAAAGAGAGATTATGTCGGCAGGGCAATGACCGACTTCGAGAGAATGAGAGCAGCATTTAACATGCAGGAGGCTGATGGCGATAATGTTGTTATCACAGGTGAAGGTCCGGTTTCAGTGATTGGCAACTATCAGGCAGAGGTCAATGCCTACACAAAAGGAACAGGCAGACTTGCTCTTAAGATGGCAGGTTACAGACCATGCCATAATACAGAAGAGGTTATTGAAAAATTCGGCTATGAGCCAGAGCGTGATACAAGAAATCCAGTGGATTCAGTATTCTGTGCAGGCGGTTCAGGATATGTTGTGCCATGGAATGAAGTAAGAGAGCATGCACATGTCGAGATAGCTGTGACAGATTCTGGTGTTGCCGGAGGACAGTCTGACAGAGAGGTCAGGTTGACTGCAAAGCAGGCTTCAAGAACAGTGTCTGACGAGTGGATTGGAACAGACGAGGTAGACAGGATATTGAATGAAACATATTTTTCTAACAGCAGGGGCGATAACGAGAGAAGAAAGTTATCGAAGAGAAAAGCTGATTCGGCGGTTGGAAGATATGTTACAGGCGGTAATGCAAATGTTAAGAATCCTCCGAAAGCCCCTGAATACAATGCGGCTAAGAAGAGCTTCCTTCTTGTTGACGGATATAATATAATCCATGCATTTAAAGAGTTATCAGAGCTTGCACAGGTCAATCTTGACAGTGCGAGGGGCAGGCTGCTTGATATACTTTGTAATTATCAGGCGATGAAGGGCTGTGAACTGATTGCAGTATTTGACGCATACAGAGTTCCCGGACATGATGAGGAGTTCATAGATTTTCATAATATTCATGTGGTATTTACGAAGACGGCGGAAACTGCTGATCATTATATTGAAAAATTTGCACATGAGAATGGAAAGAAATATAATGTGACGGTGGCAACATCGGACGGAGTGGAGCAGGTTATTATAAGAGGACAGGGCTGCCTTCTTATATCTGCCAGAGAGTTCGAGAAAGAGATAGCTGCGATGGAGGAACACCTCCGCGAAAACTACCTTAATAAGACATATTGATATTACTAAAAATGAGGTGACATACGATGAGTACATTATGGGTTGTTGGTGATTCAACATTAAGTTCTTTTGATGACAAATACTATTATCCAAGATACGGATACGGCACTAAGCTTGGCTGTTATCTTAACAGCAAGGTGCAGGTTAATAATCTTGCGCTTTCAGGAAGAAGCAGTTTAAGCTTCACTAAGGAAGATAATTATAAGGAGCTTCTTGCAGGTATGAAAGCAGGAGATTTTCTTATAATCGGATTTGGACATAATGATGAGAAAACAGAGGCAGGAAGATATACAAGCCCGATAGGCGGCAGGGATACAGAAGGCACATTTGCAGCATCATTATATGATAATTATATTAAGCCGGCACTGGATGTTTCATGTACACCAATACTGTGTACACCTATTGTAAGAAGGACAGCAACAGGAGAGTGGACAAGACAGGAACTTCATATAACTGATGATGCAGCACAGTTTAAGGGTGGCGACTATCCACAGGCAGTCCGTGACCTTGCAAAAGAGCTTGGAATTATCTGTGTTGATATGACTGAAAAGACAAAGGCTTTATATGATGAGTTAGGACCTGAAGAGACAATATATCTTCACGCATGGCCATCTAATAAGGAAGTCAGTGTTGACAACACACATACTAATATATGGGGTGGCAGGGTTAATGCTTTCCTTGTTATGCAGGAGCTTGAAAAGGCTGGAATATCAGGACTTTCAGAGAATATAGTTAATATAAGGGCAGATGAACCGCTTCCAGATAAGAACAGATATCTTGAGAAAAATGCTTCATACAAGCCAGTGGTGTTCAGTGATGAACTTTCTGACAGTAAGTATTTTAAAGATGCATATGGATTTAAGGGTACAGTATTTGGTGATATTACAACTCTGCCATCGGAGTGTGATAATTATATTCTTGAAGAAGTGCCGGGGGGATTACACATTGCGGTAAAGAACAATGACGGTAAGATATCTGCTGTTACAGATGGAATTGCAATGTACTATAAGAAGATTCCTGTAAATGTGAACTTTACTCTTAAAGCTAAGATGACAATTAATGATTATTTCTATAACAATCAGGTATCATTCGGGCTCATGGTAAGGGATGATGTGTATATTGATAAGAAAATGCCGGATGTACTTGGAGATTATGTGGCAGCAGCACCGCTTAACCTTACTTATAAAGAGCAGGCATGGAGCTGTTTTGCAAGAAAGAACAGTGAACTTATGAAGGGAACTGAGACGGGAAGAGAACTTAAGCCGGGTGATACAGTAGAAGTCTGTATAAAGTCTAATCCGGATGGATATGCAGTAAAATTAGGTGATGGAGAGTTCTTAACAGGCGGATTTGATTTCAAGCTTACAGCCGTAGACCCTAAGCATGTATATGCAGGATTCTTTGTTGCAAGAAATGCTGATGTCACATTTACGGATATAGAATATACAGAGAATTAATATAATTTTTATATATGAATGTATTCAATTTCATATTGGAAAATGTTACAATTATGTCAGAAATATCGTGAAATAAATGCGTTGACGCGGAAATGAGGCATATTATGAAACTAACATTTTTAGGCGCAGATCATGAAGTAACAGGAAGCTGTCATTTCTTACAGGCAGCAGGTCTTAATATTCTTGTTGACTGCGGTATGGAGCAGGGCAACGATGTGTATGAGAATCAGGAACTGCCGGTTGCGGCATCTGATGTTGATTGTATATTGCTGACACATGCACATATTGACCACTCAGGTCTTATTCCACTTATGTATGTGAACGGATTCAGGGGGCAGGTGTATTCAACAACAGCAACAGCACAGCTGTGCGAGATAATGTTGAGAGACAGTGCACATATTCAGATGTTTGAAGCTGAATGGCGAAACAGGAAATCAGCAAGATCAGGTGGAAAGCTTAAGGAATTTGTTCCTCTGTATGACATGGATGCAGCTGTTAATGTATGCAAGCAGTTTGTAGGATGTGATTATGACAGGGTATATGATATTGCTGAAGGAATTAAGATAAGATTCACAGATGTCGGCCATCTGCTTGGCTCAGCAAGTATTGAAGTATGGGCTACCGAGAAGACTGAGAATGGTGATGTAACAGAGAAGATTGTATTCTCAGGAGATATCGGTAATATCAACAAGCCGATAATTAAAGATCCGAAGCATGTTACGGATGCTGATTATGTAGTTATGGAGTCAACCTATGGTAACAGAAGCCATGGCGGAACACCTAATTATGTGGAAGATTTAACGAATATATTCAAGAAAACATTTGAAAGAGGAGGTAATGTTGTTATTCCTTCATTTGCTGTCGGAAGAACACAGGAGCTTCTCTATATTATAAGAAAGATTAAAGAAGATAACCTTGTTGGCAGGGATTTTGATGTATATATGGATAGTCCTCTTGCCATTGAAGCAACCAATATATTTATTAAGAATGTTGAGAGCTGCTTTGATGATGAGGCAGTGGAGCTTGTAAGAAAAGGAATTAATCCACTTACATTCCTAGGACTTAAATATGCAACTACAGGTGATGAGTCTAAGCAGATTAATTTTGACCCTAATCCTAAGGTTATTATTTCATCATCTGGTATGTGTGAAGCCGGACGAATCAGACATCATCTTAAGCACAACTTATGGAGACCGGAGTGTACAATAGTATTTGTTGGTTATCAGGCTGTTGGAACAACAGGACGTATTATAGTTGATGGAGCGGAAGAGATTAAGCTGTTTGGTGAACCAATCCAGATAAAGGCAGAGATTGTACAGCTTCAGGGTTCAAGCGGTCATGCTGATAAAGAAGGACTTCTTCGCTGGATTAATGCATTTGACAGAAAGCCGAAGAAAGTATTTGTTGTACATGGTGAAGACAGTGTATGTGATGAGTTTACAGCATGCCTTAAAGATGAATATGGCTACGATGCCATGGCACCATATACTGGTGGAAGTTATGATCTTATTGCAGACAGAGTTATTTCTGAAGGCATTAAGGAAAAGAAGACAAGAAGAACGACAAGTACGCAGCGTAGTAAGACTGTATTTGACAGGCTTGTTGCTGCTGGAAAGCGCCTCATGACAGTTATTATGCACAATGAAGGTGGCGCGAATAAAGATCTGGCTAAGTTTACAGACCAGATTAATGCATTATGTGATAAATGGGACAGGTGATTATGATGAAGATGCTGTTTGTTTTTAATCCAAACTCTGGAAAAGCGCAGATTAAGAATCAGCTAATGAAGATAATACAGGTGTTTTCTAAGGCTGGGTATGAGATTACTGTATATCCGACCAAGGCACCACTTGATGGATATCAGCACATTATAGATAATGAAGGAAAGTATGATGTTATAGCATGCAGTGGTGGAGATGGAACTCTTAATGAGACTGTTGCTGCAATTCTTAAGTACAAAGGAGAAAAGCCACCAATAGGATACATTCCAAGTGGAACAACGAATGATTTTGCTGCAAGTCTTGGAATTCCAAGAAATATGGTGAAGGCTGCTGTCAATATAGCTAAAGGAAAGCTGTTCCCATGCGATGTCGGAATGGTGAATGGGGAGCGTTCGTTTAATTATGTTGCTGCATTTGGTGCGTTTACGAGAGTTTCTTATGGAACTCCACAGAATCTTAAGAATGTACTTGGACATCAGGCTTATGTAATTGAGGCAGTTAAGAGCTTATCAACAATTAAGCCACATTATATGAGAGTATATTCTGATGATGTTAATATTGAGGGCAATTTTGTATATGGAATGATAAGCAATACAGATTCAGTTGGTGGAATAAAGAATCTTACAGGTACTGATGTTGACTTACAGGATGGGCTGTTCGAGGTTACACTGATAAGGGAACTTAATAATCCTATAGCTGTCCAGTCTCTGATTAATGCTTTCATTACTAAAGACCTTAGCAAATGCGACTGGGTATGTACCTGGAAGACCAATTCTGTAAGGTTTGAATCACCACAGCCTGTATCATGGACACTTGATGGTGAATTCGGTGGAGAGCATACTGATATAGAGTTTTCAGTTAAAGAAAAGGCTGTTAATTTCCTTGTTGGAGGAGCAACAGCTAATAACAAGTGAATAACTAATTGATAATCATTAATAAAATAAAGTGATAAAACCTAGTAAATTGGCAGACTGGGTTTTATCACTTTATTTTTTTACTTCTTTTCGCTGATGATAAGAAAATTAGGCGCAATTCAGACACAATTCAATAAAATGATGTGAAAATGTATTGAAATCATAACTGCATACAATACTGGAATACAATAAAAATCATGCAAAATTAAAATAAAAGCACAACAATTTCTAATATAGTCAGATAATTTATATATTAAATGATAATATTCAAACTATCTGACAATTACCGCAAAAAATGATTTACAAGAAGCCACAACAGGAGTATATTATGTGCAAGCAAAGCTTTAGAATATACGAAAGGATGATTAGACTTATGGAAAATGAAATCAAACAGCCTGGTCTTTACAGATCTGAACTTGAGCATGATGCCTGTGGTATCGGAGCTATCGTAAGTATTAACGGAATTAAGACACATCAGACAGTATCTGATGCTTTAAGCATTGTAGAAAATCTTGAGCATAGAGCTGGTAAAGATGCAGAAGGAAAGACTGGTGATGGTGTTGGTATCCTTCTTCAGATATCACACAAATTCTTTAAGAAAGCCGTTAAGCCATTAGGAATTGAGCTTGGAGACGAGCGTGATTATGGTGTCGGCATGTTCTTCTTCCCACAGGATGAACTGGCAAGAAACAGAGCCAAGAAGATGTTCGAAATCATTGTTGAGAAGGAAGGACTTGAATTCTTAGGTTGGAGAGATGTTCCAACATTTCCTAATGTCCTTGGTAAAAAGGCAGTTGACTGTATGCCATATATCATGCAGGGTTTTGTTAAGAGACCTGCCAATGCAGCTAAAGGAATTGAGTTCGACAGAAGACTTTATGTTGCAAGACGAGTATTTGAGCAGACAGCAGAAGATACAACTTACGTATGTTCATTATCAAGCAGAACGATTGTATACAAAGGTATGTTCCTTGTTGGACAGCTTCGTCAGTTCTTTGGCGACCTTGAGAATCCTGATTATGAATCAGCTATTGCACTTGTTCATTCAAGATTCTCAACTAACACTAACCCAAGCTGGGAGAGAGCTCATCCTAACAGATTTATGGTACATAATGGTGAGATTAATACTATCAAAGGTAATGCCGACAGAATGTTAGCAAGAGAAGAAACAATGACTTCTCCATACCTTGAAGACGAGATGTCAAAGATTACTCCAGTTGTTAATACTAACGGTTCGGATTCAGCAATGTTAGATAACACACTTGAGTTCTTCGTTATGAATGGCATGCCGCTTCCACTTGCTGTTATGATTACAATTCCTGAGCCTTGGATTAACAATGATGCAATGGCACAGGAGAAGAAAGATTTCTATCAGTATTATGCAACAATGATGGAGCCATGGGATGGTCCGGCTTCTATCGCATTTACAGATGGAGACTACTTTGGAGCAGTGCTTGACCGTAACGGTCTGCGTCCTTCAAGATACTATATCACTAACGATGGTTACCTTATTCTTTCATCAGAGGTTGGAGCGCTTCCAATTCCTGAGAGCAGAATTAAGTTAAAGGACAGATTAAGACCTGGTAAAATGCTTCTTATCGATACAGTTAAGGGCGAACTTATAGAGGATGATAAGCTTAAGGAAGAATATGCAACTAAGAACCCTTATGGTGAATGGCTTGACAGCAATCTTATCCAGCTTAAGGATTTAAAGATTCCTAACAAGAAAGTTCCTGTTCATAGTAAGGAAGAAAGAGCAAGACTTCAGAAAGCATTTGGTTATACATACGAAGATTTCAAGACTTCAATACTTCCTATGGCTCTTAATGGAACAGAGCAGACAGGCGCCATGGGTATTGATACACCACTTGCAGTACTTTCTAACAAGCATCAGCCACTGTTTAATTATTTCAAACAGTTATTTGCACAGGTTACCAACCCACCAATTGATTCAATAAGAGAGAAGGTTGTTACATCAACAACTGTTTATCTTGGAACAGAGGGTAATATCCTTGAAGAAAAGGCTGAGAACTGCAAACAGTTAAGAATTAATGATCCAATCCTTACTAACACAGACCTTCTTAAGATTAAGAATATGAATGTTGAAGGATTTAAGGTTGAGACAATTCCTATTATATATTATAAGAACACTTCACTTGAAAGAGCTATCGACCACTTATTCGTTGAGGTTGACAGAGCACACAGAGAAGGTGCTAATATCATTATCCTTTCAGACAGAGGTGTTGATGAGAATCATGTTGCTATTCCTTCATTACTTGCAGTTGCTGCATTACAGCAGTATCTTGTACAGACTAAGAAGAGAACAAGCATGGCTGTAATCTTAGAGAGTGGTGAGCCAAGAGATGTTCATCATTTTGCAACTCTTCTTGGATATGGTGCTTCAGCAATTAACCCATATCTTGCACAGGAGAGTATTCAGGAACTTATCGACCTTAACATGCTTGACAAGGATTATTATGCAGCCGTTGATGATTACAATAAGGCAATTATCACAGGTATTGTTAAGATTGCTGCCAAGATGGGTATATCAACAATCCAGTCATATCAGGGTGCTAAGATATTTGAGGCAATTGGTATTAATTCAGACGTTATAGATAAGTACTTTAAGGGTACAGTTTCAAGAATTGAAGGTGTGTCATTAAAGGATATTCAGGAGGATGTTGAAACACTTCATTCTAAGGCATTTGACCCACTTGGACTTTCAACAGATACAACTCTTGACAGTTCAGGTGCTCATAAGATGAGAAGCGGAAAGGAAGAACATCTGTATAACCCACAGACAATACATTTGTTACAGCTTGCTACAAGAACTGGTGATTACAAGACATTTAAGGAATATACAGCCCTTGTTAATAAGGAAGAGGGCGTTAAGAACTTAAGAGGTCTTATGAATATTAAGTTCCCTAAGAAGGGAATCAGCATTGATGAGGTTGAGAGTGTTGATTCTATCGTAAGAAGATTCAAGACTGGTGCCATGTCATATGGTTCTATTTCAAGAGAGGCACATGAGACTATGGCTATTGCCATGAATATGCTTCATGGTAAGTCTAACTCAGGTGAAGGTGGAGAGGATATCGACAGATTAAAGGTTGGTCCTGATGGTCTTAACAGATGTTCAGCAATTAAACAGGTTGCATCAGGAAGATTTGGTGTTACTTCAAGATACCTTGTAAGTGCCAAGGAGATTCAGATTAAGATGGCACAGGGCGCTAAGCCGGGTGAAGGTGGACACCTTCCAGGAAAGAAGGTATATCCTTGGATTGCAAAGACTCGTCTTTCAACTCCAGGTGTTGCACTTATTTCACCACCACCACATCATGATATATATTCAATCGAGGATCTGGCACAGCTTATATATGATCTTAAGAATGCTAACAAGAATGCAAGAATATCAGTCAAGCTTGTTTCAGAAGCCGGAGTTGGTACAGTTGCATCTGGTGTTGCCAAGGCAGGCGCACAGGTAATTCTTATCTCTGGTTATGACGGAGGTACTGGTGCAGCTCCAAGAAGTTCTATACATAATGCAGGACTTCCTTGGGAATTAGGTCTTGCAGAAGCACATCAGACACTTACTATGAACGGACTCCGTAATAAGGTTATTATTGAGACAGATGGTAAGTTAATGAGCGGAAGAGACGTTGCTATCGCAGCAATGCTTGGTGCAGAGGAATTCGGATTTGCAACAGCTCCACTTGTAACAATGGGCTGTGTGATGATGAGAGTATGTAACCTTGATACATGCCCTGTTGGTGTTGCTACACAGAATCCAGAGCTTCGTAAGAGATTCACAGGTAAGCCTGAGTATGTTGTTAACTTCATGAGATTCATTGCACAGGAGCTTCGTGAGATAATGGCTGACCTTGGAATTAAGACACTTGATGAGCTTGTAGGAAGAACAGATTTACTTGAGCAGAAGGATGTTGCCAAGAGCGGACGTTCAGCAGAGGTTGATTTATCACAGATTCTTGATAACCCATATGTTAAGCAGACAAAGATACATTATGATAAGAAGAATGTATATGATTTCGAACTTGAGAAAACAGTTGATGAAAAGATATTACTTAAGAAGTTCGAATCTGCCATGGAGACAGGAAGCAAGAGAAGTCTTGAAATTGATGTTGCCAATACAGACCGTGCATTAGGAACACTTCTTGGTGCTGAGATTACAAGAAGATTTGATGATAAGCTTGATGATGATACATACACTGTAAAATGTAATGGCGCAGGCGGACAGAGTTTTGGTGCATTTATTCCTAAGGGACTTACACTTGAACTTGTTGGTGATAGTAACGATTACTTTGGTAAAGGTCTTTCAGGTGGAAAGCTTATTGTATATCCACCAACAGGAAGTACTTATAAGGAAGATGAGAATATCATCATCGGTAATGTTGCTTTATATGGTGCTACAAGCGGTAAGGCGTTCATTAATGGTGTTGCTGGAGAAAGATTCTGCGTAAGAAATTCAGGTGCAACAGCAGTTGTTGAAGGAACTGGTGACCACGGATGTGAATATATGACAGGTGGTACAGTAGTAGTATTAGGTAAGACTGGCAAGAACTTTGCTGCTGGTATGAGCGGTGGTATTGCTTATGTTCTTGATGAAGATACAAGTCTTTACAAGAGAGTTAACAAGCAGCTCGTTTCAATGGAAGCAGTTTCTAACAAATATGATGTCCTTGAGTTAAAGCAGCTTATAACAGAACATGTTGCTTACACTAATTCTAAGAAGGGCAAGGAAATACTTGATAACTTCGGAGAATATCTTCCTAAGTTCAAGAAGATTATGCCACATGATTATAAGAAGATGCTTAACATGATAGTACAGATGGAAGAAAAAGGACTTAGCAGCGAACAGGCTCAGATAGAAGCATTCTACGCTGCAACAAAGTAGAAAGGAGCACACCATGGGAAAGCCAACAGGATTTTTAGACTATGACAGGGTTGAAGCCACAGCGGTTTCACCTAAGGAAAGAATAAAGAATTTTAATGAATTTCATACACCTCTGTCAGAAGATGAGCAGAGAAAGCAGAGTTCACGCTGCATGGACTGTGGCGTGCCATTCTGCCAGTCAGGTATGACAATAAAGGGAATGACTAGCGGATGTCCTCTTAACAATCTTATTCCAGAATGGAATGACCTTCTTTACACAGGAAACTGGGAGCAGGCATATAACAGATTACACAAGACAAGTAACTTCCCTGAATTCACAAGCCGTGTGTGTCCGGCACTTTGTGAGAAAGCATGTACATGCGGACTTAATGGCAAGGCAGTATGTACCAAAGAAAATGAAATGGCAATTATTGAACATGCGTATGCTAAAGGCTATGCAAAGGCAAATCCTCCTAAAGTAAGAACTAAGAAGAGAATTGCTGTAGTAGGTTCAGGTCCTGCCGGTCTTGCTGTAGCAGACCAGTTAAACCAGAGAGGTCACAGCGTTACTGTGTACGAAAGAGCTGACCGTATCGGTGGACTTTTAAGATATGGTATTCCTAATATGAAGCTTGAGAAGCATATAATTGACAGAAAGCTTGATATTATGAAGGAAGAAGGTATTGAATTCGTAACTAATGCAAATGTTGGTGAGAATATCAAGGCTAAGAAGCTTATGGCAGATTATGATGCCGTAGTACTTGCGTGTGGAGCTGCCAACCCAAGAGATATCAATGCTCCAGGCAGAGATGCCAATGGAATATACTTTGCAGTAGATTTCCTTACAGCAACTACAAAGAGTCTTCTTGATTCAGGACTTAAGGATGGCAAATACATTTCTGCAAAGGATAAAAATGTTATTGTTATCGGCGGCGGTGATACAGGTAATGACTGTGTCGGAACATGTATAAGACATGGATGCAAGTCAATAACACAGCTTGAGATGATGCCAAAAGCACCAGATGAGCGTGCAGAGAGCAATCCTTGGCCACAGTGGCCATTAGTCTGCAAGACAGATTATGGTCAGGAAGAGGCAATTGCAGTATTCGGACATGATCCAAGAATATATACAACAACAGTTAAGGAATTCAAGAAGGATAAGAAGGGTAACCTTACAAGCGTTGTTACTGTAAAACTTGAATCTAAGACTGATGAAAAGACAGGAAGAAGAATGATGGTTCCTGTAGAGGGAACAGAAGCAGAGCTTCCATGTGAGCTTGTACTGATAGCAGCAGGATTCTTAGGCTCACAGAAATATGTTACAGATGCATTTGGCGTTGAGCTTACAGAAAGAACTAATGTAAAGACAGCAACAGATGGATTTGAAACAAGTGTACCGGGAGTATTTACAGCAGGAGATATGCATACAGGACAGTCACTTGTTGTGAAAGCTATAAGACAGGGAAGAGACTGTGCAAGAGCAGTAGACTTCTATCTTATGGGTTACACTAATCTTTAATAATTAATTATTATATGGCATGGACTTTTCATAAATTGCTTGAAAAAGCATTTTCTGGCAGGTCTGTGCCATATTTTAGTCAGAGTTAATGGTTGTTTTTATAAGTTGTATGGTGTATATTAGTCTCTGTTATTGAATTACAATATGAGGAAGCGGAGGGAGAAATATGCTGACAGTGACGATTCTTTTGGATTCTGTGGAGAAGGTTCAGAGGTTTGTAAGTACAATTAGTAAGTATTCATGCGGTTTTGATGTGGAGTCAGGATACAGCTGTGTTGATGGTAAATCATTAGTTGGTCTGTTCAGTCTTGATATCAGCAAACCGTTACAGCTTACAATTAATGATGGAGAAGGCGAGATTGAAGATGTGTTGAGGGATATCCATGAGTTCATGGAATACTAATAAAATATGTCAGGAGAATTATATGTTGAAGAAATTACTAGCAGTTATGCTTTCTGTTATTATGGTATTTTCATTTGCGGCATGTGCAGGAAAATCAGCTGATAACGGAAGTGAAAGTCAGACAGAAGAGACAACAACAATAAGAATTGGAGCTATGGCAGGACCTACAGCAATGGGAATGGTTAAGTTACGCAAAGATTCAGAGAATGGCAATACTAAGAATGCATACGCATTTGAGGATTTTGCTACAGATGCATCTGCATTTGTAACTCCACTTGCAACTGGAGAGATTGATATTGCGGCTGTACCATCTAATCTTGCAGCTAACATATATAATAAGACAGAAGGCAAGGTTCAGGTTGTTGCTGTTAATACACTTGGGGTTCTTAATCTTGTCGAAAGAGGCAATACTGTTAACAGTATCAGCGACCTGGGGGGCAAGACAGTGTATGCGACAGGAATGGGTGCTGTACCGGAATATACAATAAGATATATTCTTTCAGGCAACGGACTTGATGCTGACAAAGATGTTAATATTGTGTGGTGTTCGGATACAACAGAAGCACTTTCTAAGTTAAAGTCAGAAGATGGTGCAATTGCCGTTCTTCCACAGCCTTTTGTTACAGCTGCAAGTGCCCAGATAAGTGATTTAAGAGTAGTTATGGACCTTAATGAAGCATGGGAGAAGATTAATAATACTTCTAAGATTGTTACAGGTGTTATTGTTGTAAGAAAAGAATTTGCTGAAAAGTACCCTGAACAGCTTAAGCAGTTTATTAATGAATATAATGAAAGCGTTGCATATACTTCAAGCAATGTTGATGAAACAGCAGAGCTTATTGCTGAGTATGGTGTTGTTGCATCGGCAGCAATAGCAAAGAAAGCTCTTCCTAAGTGTCATATCGTATGCTATATTAATAATGATATGAAGAATGCACTGGAAGGATTCTTACAGGTGTTATATGACCAGAATCCGAAGTCAGTAGGTGGCAGTATGCCGAAAGATGATTTCTATTATGAATATTAATAAGAAGATACTGAATGTTATATATAAAGTGCTGGCAGTAATGCTGGCACTTATTTTATGGGAAATAGCAGCATTAAAGATTAATTCACAGATAATTCTTGTAACACCGGTGCAGGTGTTACACAGGTTGTTTACAATATGGCAGGAACCTGATTTTGCGGGGACTGTATGGTTTACAATGTATCATATCGTGGCGGGATTCCTTGCAGGGTTTTTATGTGGAATTGTATGTGCAGTGCTTGCGTATATATGGAAACCTGTTGAATATATTCTGTGGCCGTGGATGGTTACAATTAAGGCAGTACCGGTTGCATCTTTTGTGGTTATATGTCTTATATGGTTTACAGCAAAGAATCTGTCGGTGTTCATTGCATTTTTAATAGTTGTACCTGTTATATATCAGAATACACTTACAGGTCTTAGAAATGTTGATAAAAGCCTTATAGAGATGGCGGATTCGTTTAATATGCCATTGTGGCGGAGAATCAGGTATATTATTATGCCACAGATTTCATCTTATCTTGTATCAGCAGGAAAGGTTACTGCGGGAATGGCGTGGAAAGCAGGAGTTGCGGCTGAGATTATCGGAATGCCGAGGGGTTCTGTAGGACAAATGCTTTATATGTCTAAAATATATCTTGATACGGATGATTTACTTGCATGGACAGTTATAATTGTTGTGTTGAGCGTAATATTTGAAAAGCTTGTTGTACTTGCTTTAAAGGCAGTACTAAAAAAATAGCGTTGGCAATGTTAATATTGCCAGCGCTATTTTTATGTTAATTCTACTTATGCATTGAAAATGCAGTTAAGTCATATTTACTTAAGTTGTCTGAAACATTACGGTCGTCTGCTTCTGAGAGCAGCTTGTCACGGTCTTTAGCTGCAAGAACAGGATTCTTTCCGCTTCTGTGACGGCTTGGTCCGCCTACACAGCCACCTTCACATACCATTCCTTCAATGAAATCTGCCGGAAGCTTGCCAACTTTAAGAAGTGTAAGAGCTTTCTTACATTCTGCTGCACCTGAGCATTTCTCGACATTGAATTTATCAGGGTCAGCACCGGCTTCACGCATGCACTGTGCAACAGCAGCAGTAACACCGCCTCCGTTACCGAATCTCTTACCGAATATGCTTGCCTGCTGGTCACTGTTTTCTTCAGGCTCAAGAATTACTTCCTTGGCTCTCATCATTGCCCTGAACTCGCCGATTGTAAGTACAAAATCAGCGTTGCCCTGTCCCTTGTATTCCTGCTTTTCATTCTTCTTGGCAATACATGGTCCGATAAATACAGTTATTGTATCAGGGTCCTCTGACTTAAGAAGTCTTGAAAGTGCAAACATAGGTGATATTGTTGTTGATATATGTTCTGCAAGCTCAGGATACTGTTTCTTGATAAGATTAACAAATGCAGGACAGCATGAGGTTGTAAGCTTCTTTCCTTCTTTAGCAGCTTCAAGCCATTCTTCGGCTTCTGCCTGTGCTGTAAGGTCTCCGCCAAGACCTACTTCGTACATATCATTAAATCCTAATTTCTTGCAGGCAGTACGGATACTGCTCATTGTTATTGTATCTCCAAACTGTCCTTCAACAGCAGGTGCTACCATGGCAACGACTTTCTTTCCGTCTACGATTGCCTTTATTACATCAACTATATCAGTCTTAGAACCGATAGCACCGAATGGACAGGCGTGAATACACTGTCCGCACTGGATACATTTGTTTTCGTCAATTTCACAGATACCATTCTCGTCCATTGTAATAGCATTGGCTGGACAGATTTTCTTACATGGTCTTATAAGATCGGCAATGGCATTGTATGGACAGGCTTTGGCACACATGCCACATTCCTTACATTTGTCAGGGTCTATGTAGGCTCTGTCTCTTGTCATGCTGACAGCGCCGAATTTACATGCCTGCTGACAGGCTTTCATCATACATTTTCTGCAGTTATCAGTTACAATATAGTGAGAAAGCGGACAGTCGGCACAGGCTGCCTCAATTACCTGAATTATGTTATTGGCACCAGAACGGTCACTTTCTGTAGGACATTTGCCTTCTGCAAGGCGGATTCGCTGTCTTGCGATTTCTCTTTCTTTATATACACAGCAGCGGAATCTTGCTTTAGGACCTGGAAACATCTTATATGCCAGTTCGTCCTTTTCTTCTTCAAACTTTCCTGCATAGGCGAGCTTGGCAACTTCGTACAGGATTTCGTGCTTGATGTTCTGAATAGTAGCATCATTAGATAACATAATGACTCCTCCTTCGTTATGATTGATAAAAATTTATCGATTTCTATTTACTATAGCAGATTTTTTATAATGATTCTATATAAATGTGGTAATTTTTCTCATTATATGCAATAATATTTTTGAAAATCAAAACATATAAAGGGGGATAAATTATGCCTTACATTCCAATTATTCCAATCGTAGTTATTATACTACTGATAATTTTATTCACATTTGTGCCAATGAGACTGTGGATTACAGCATTAGCATCAGGCAGTTATGTTGGTATAGGAACTCTTATCGGTATGAGACTGAGAAAAGTTCCACCAGCAAGAATCGTGCTTCCACTTATTCAGGCAAGAAAAGCCGGATTACAGCTTAACACTAACCAGCTTGAATCACATTATATGGCAGGTGGTCATGTTGACGCAGTTGTTAATGCACTTATTGCTTCAAGCAGAGCCGGTATGAATATACCTTTTGAGATGGCAGCAGCTATCGACCTTGCAGGCCGAGATGTGTTAGAGGCTGTAAGAATGAGTGTTAATCCTAAGGTTATTGAGACACCTAATATCTCAGCCGTTGCCAAAGATGGTATTGAGCTTTTAGTTAAGGCAAGAGTTACTGTAAGAACTAATATTAACCAGTTAGTTGGTGGTGCAGGCGAGGCTACTGTAATTGCCAGAGTTGGTGAAGGTATTGTAACAACAGTTGGTTCAGCTGATTCTCATAAGAGTGTGCTTGAGAATCCTGATTCTATCTCTAAGGCTATATTACAGAAGGGTCTTGATGTTGGAACAGCATTCCAGATTCTTTCTATTGATATTGCTGATGTTGATATCGGAAGAAATATCGGTGCACATCTTCAGAGTCTTCAGGCTGAGGCTGACAAGAATATTGCACAGGCTAAGGCAGAGGAAAGAAGAGCAGCCGCTGTCGCTCTTGAACAGGAGATGAAGGCGAGCGTTGTAGCTGCTGAGGCAGAAGTACCTAAGGCTTTAGCAGAGGCTTTAAGATCTGGCAGAATGGGATTCAAGGATTATTATGATCTTCAGAATTTAAAGGCCGATACCAAGATGAGACAGTCAATAGCAGGAGACACAGAAAAGCCGGCAACTATTTAATAAACTTGTGATTTATAAGGAAAGCAGGTTTGTATGGAAGTAATAATTATATGGGTCATATTCATGATTATAGTTATAATGAATATGAATAAAGCCAAGAAGATGCAGCGTGAGCGTATGCAGGAGCATCAGCGTAATATGCAGGAACATCAGCAGGATATGCAGCAGGTGCAGAATATCCATCCGGTTAACGGCTCTTTAAAGCAGGGCTCGTTAAGCCATGGAGTTAATCTTAACAGAGAACAGACATATTCAGGCAGCCAGAAGATGACAAGCGCAGAAGCTGAGAGACTTAAGCAGCAGATTCGTGAGAGAAATAATTTTCAGGGAAAATCAGCTGTATCTGGCAGAACTAATGAGACTGCAGCGATGAATCCTCACAGGGCAGAGGCACCTGTGCCTCAGTATACAGCGCCTCCACCAGCGGCAGATAATGCAGCCCCTGTGATGAAAACTCTTGATAAAGCAGAGTTTCATTCACCTGTTATGCAGGCAGGAAGCACTGGAACTTATTCTGATATGACAGGTGGACACACATTTACACAGTATGACTGCGGACATGAATATAATGATGAGATTGTTCCACAGAGTAAGACATCAGACAAAGGTATTCTCGATGACCTGAAATTTGATACGAATGAGATGCGCAAAGCTTTTGTTATGCAGGAGATATTGAAAAGGAAAGTTATATAATTTATATGGAAAAGATGTTGTCTGAGGAGGACAGCATCTTTTTTGAATTATGATACATGACATAAAACTGACGGATTGTGACATATAACCAACAGAATATGGCAAGTATATTTACACTATTTGAGATATATGATACTGTACATTTATAAATGTGCATATTTATTAATATCAGAGGAGGAAGTATCACCGGTGTAGTTAATGTATTATGGGATTTAGTGAAGAGAAGGATTATTATGACGCAGCAATGCGCCAGATTAATGGTGATTCGTTGTGTTTAAGTACATATCAGTATCTTAAAAGGAATGAAGAATGGGTTGAAAGGTATGAGGATTTCTTAAAAGGGAAGAGGTCGCTTCCATTATTGTATGATCCATTTTTTAAGAAGATATTTAATCCAGTCGAGCGAAAAGACAGACTTTCAGAACTGGTAAGCTGTCTGTTGGGACAGAAGGTTACAGTTCTTGAAGTGTTTCCTAATGAGGATTCCCAGTTTCTTGGTGTGATGATTATTATGGATATGGTTGTTATGATGGCTGACGGAAGTATCGCCAATATTGAGATTCAGAAGATATCATATGATTTTCCGGCGGAGAGAATATCGTGCTATTCAGCTGACCTTGTGCTGCGTCAGTATAAGATGATTACTGGAAAGAATCAGGAGGGAAAGCATGAGGCTTCAATGAATGGTTCTTCAAAGCCGTCTTATAAAGATATGCGAAAGGTTCATACAATTATTCTGTTTGAGGACAGCAATAAAAGCCTTATAAGTGACATGGATAAGGCGTTGTATTTTCATGTTGGAAAGACACGATTTAACACTGGAATCAAGATAGAGCTTC
>CAVBPJ010000034.1:0-27945 GCA_963597265.1 Evtepia sp.
CATTTGAATCGATTATACAACAATTTTTTAATTTACGGTACTTATATTTTACAAAATATTAATATTTATGTATTGTAGTTTTAAAAACTATGTGTTATCATTCCAATTAACAAAACAAATCGTTTTTACAACGCGGAGGATAATATATATTATGTTTGATATAATTACTGATTCAGCATGTGACATCGTAAGAGAATATGCAGAGACACACGGCCTTAAGCTTGTCCCACTCTACACAACATTTGACGGTGTTAACTATCTGAAAGAACAATATGACATTACTCATGATGAATTCTATAGAAGAATGACAGATGAAGGAGCTTTTCCAAAGTCTTCTCTTCCAAGTGTACAGGATTTTGTTGACGCTATCATGCCTAGTGTGGAAGCTGGCAGACCTGCTATCGTATGCACACTTACATCATACTTCTCAGGTTCTTATAATTCAGCCTGCACAGCTAAAGATATTATATTAGAAGATCATCCTGATGCTAAGATTACAGTTATCAATTCATTACTTAACTCAGCATCATTTTCACTTTTCATATATCAGGCTCTCCAGATGAGAAAAGCAGGATATTCATATGAAGATACAATCAAAGTGCTTGAGGCTTTAAGAAATGACGGACGAATCATGTTCACAACAGAATCACTTGAATACTTAAGCAAAGGCGGACGTCTTGCCAAGACGGCAATCACAATTACAAGCAAATTAAGTCTCCGTCCTATTATTGTTATGAAGGAAGGCGAGATTGGACTTGGCGGATTCACAAGAACAAGAAACAAGGGTAAATCTAACGTTATTGACATGATTCAGAAATACATTGAATCAACAGGAAAGCCAATTGACGACTGGGATATCACAGTTGGTTACTGCACTAACCCTGAAGAAGCAGAAAAGTACAGAGATGACGTTGAAGCACAGCTTGGTGTGAAGCTTCTTGAAAGACGCGAAGATTTTAAGACAAGAATCAGTATTATCTCAGGCTGCCATACAGGTCCTTACGCATTAGGAATCGCATGTATTCCTAAGTACACAACTGTTAAATTGTAATTATACAGCCTGTCTTTAAAGCTGTTAAAGAAAAAGCGGAATGGTTTGACTGCCATTCCGCTTTTCTATTAATCTACTTATTCATATGGTCCATAATCCAGCCATATATTTCTTCATATATCTCTTCTTTATTAAGTTCATTGCAAAGTTCATGTCTGCAGTCTTCATACAGTCTCAAATCAATATCATCAATATGTCCATGATATGTGTTATATGCCCTGTATACGCCTTTGCCATACTCACCTACCGGATCATCAAGTCCTGACACCATAAGCATTGGAAGGTTCTTTGGTATCTTTGCTATATTCCGTGGCTTTCTTACATACAGAATCATATTCATAAGACCTCTGTAGCCATTAACTGTAAACAAAAATGTTGTAAGCTTTCCCGCATTATACTCATCAACAACTGCCTCATCTCTTGTCAGCCAGTCATTAGCTGTTCTTACATTCTTAATGCGTTTATTATAAGCTCCGAACATAATCTTAGAAATCAGTCTGCTTCTGTATCTGTCACCCTTAATAAGTCGCGTGATATCAGCCAGTGCTTTTCCTGCCAGAACCATCGGTGTTGGCTGGTGTCCTGTTCCCATTATAATAACACCATCAAGTTCATATCCATAATCGCATATATATTTTCTTGTAACAAATGAACCCATACTGTGTCCAAGAAGATAATATGGAATATCAGGATACATCTTCTTTATCAGAACTGTAAGGTGATGAACATCCTTTGCAAGTGCTTCACCCGGATGCTCATCTTTAAAGAAGCCCAGATCATCATCTGAACGCACTGACCTTCCATGTCCAAGATGGTCATTACCTACAACCACAAATCCCTTCTCTGCCATGAATCTTGCAAAGCCGTCATATCTGTCTATATACTCTATCATTCCATGACTTATCTGCAATACAGCTACCGGCTTGTCATATTCATTCTCATCAGGGCTCCACATAACAACATGAATAGATGTCTTTCCATCACAAGACATAAAAGAATTAGACTGCTTCTTAACCATACAATTCCTCCTCTGACATTACTTATTCCTTGCCCACATATAACAGAATGCCTGTGTTCTTGCCGCAAAATGCTTATCCTTAAGAAGATTTCTTACTTCTTCTCTTGAATACCACGCAGCTGATATTTCTTCAAATGTTGATGTACTTGGTGCGAATTCTCCTGATGCTTTACCAATAACAACAGCATTAGTTTCATTGGAAAATCCTATCGCACTATAACTGTCATACAGCTTATCCTCAATTGCTATAAGGTCAAGACCTGTCTCCTCTTTAAGTTCACGCTTTGCTGCAATTTCAGGAGTTTCCCCTGCATCGATAAGTCCTGCAGGGAAATTATACACATAGTCTCCTACAGACATTCTGTACTCTTTGTTAATAAGAATATGTTCATCAGTTTCATCTGTCGCAACTATAACTACACCGTCTGTTTTATTATTCCGTACGTCATCAATTGTCTTAATATCTTTATTACGGCTTATAATCTCATAAACCTTTTTCTTATCATCCTCTGTTGTATAATAAAGGTCATATCTGTCTATAAATCGGCCTTCACTTACTTTCTTAATACCATCAAACTTCATATTATTTAACCGCTGTTACCTTATAATCCTTATCTTCTACAGCCTTCTTTAATACATCGTTATCAACTTCCTTAGAAAGTGTAACAACTGCTGTTCCGTTCTCATGGCTTACAACTGCCTCTGTAACACCTTCAATAGCCTCAAGTGTCTTCTTAACAGTAGCTTCACAATGTCCACACATCATACCTTCAATATTCATAGTCTTTGTCATAGTTTTGTCTCCTTTTGTCGTTTTATTTTTAATTCTGCCAGACTTTTTCTTATAAATGTGGTCTTTTCCTGTATCGTATATCTTTACAAGATTAAGTCTTAATGCATTAGTTACTACACAGAAGCTTGATAAACTCATAGCTGCTGCACCAAACATTGGATTCAGTGTCCATCCAAATAACGGTATCCACACACCTGCAGCAAGTGGAATTCCTATACAATTATAGAAGAATGCCCAGAACAGGTTCTCATGTATATTGGTAAGTGTTCTCTTTGAAAGTCTTATGGCAGCAGGCACATCTGATAATCTGCTCTTCATAAGAACTATATCAGCTGCATCTATCGCAACGTCCGTACCGGCTCCGATTGCAATACCTATATCTGCTCTTGTAAGTGCAGGTGCATCATTAATTCCATCACCTACCATTATAACACTTCCCTGCTCCTTAAGTCTTGCTATTTCTTTTTCTTTTCCTTCTGGAAGTACTCCTGCGATAACTTCATCTACTCCGGCAAGCTTTCCGATTGCTTTCGCACTTCTTTCGTTATCTCCGGTAATCATTACAACCTTGATTCCCATATTCTGAAGTTCTTTGATAGCCTGTGGGCTGTCCTTCTTAATTGTATCAGCAACAGCTATTATTCCAAGAAGCTCATTATCTCTTGCAAAGAAAAGTGGTGTCTTTCCTTCTGATGATAAGTCATCTGCCTTATTTCTTAAATCATCAGAAACATTGCAGTATTCTGATATGAATTTAAGATTACCGCCTGCCACCACATTTGCATCAAGTTTTCCTTTAAGTCCGTTACCAGCAACAGCCTTAAAATCAGTTACTTCTCCTGCAAATGTGTTCTTATCGCCACTCTCTTCTACATAATTAACAACGGCCTTTGCAAGTGGATGCTCACTTTTTCTTTCAAGCCCATATGCTATAGCAACAAGCTCATTCTGTGAGATTCCATCACCTGTTATAATATCTGTAACCTTTGGTTCACCCTCTGTAATAGTACCAGTCTTATCAAGTGCAACTATCTGCATCTTACCTGTCTGTTCCAGAGAAACGGCAGTCTTAAACATAATTCCGTTCTTAGCACCGACTCCGTTGCCAACCATAATTGCAACCGGAGTTGCAAGTCCCAAGGCACAAGGGCAGCTTATTACAAGCACTGAGATTCCTCTCGCAAGTGCGAATCCCAAGTCTTTGCCACATAATAGCCATACTATTGTTGTTATAACTGCTATTGTTATAACTGTAGGTACGAATACACCTGAAACTTTATCAGCTACCTTTGCAATAGGTGCTTTAGTCGCAGCCGCATCACTTACCATCTGTATTATCTTGGAAAGTGTTGTATCTTCTCCTACTCTTGTAGCTCTGCATTTTATAAATCCTGACGTATTAAGTGTAGCCGCACTTACCGAATCACCTTCCTGTTTATCAACGGGAATACTCTCGCCTGTAAGTGCTGATTCATTAACTGCAGTATTACCTTCTATAATAACACCATCTACCGGTATATTCTCTCCCGGTCTTACAACAAATACGTCACCTGTCATAACCTGTTCAACAGGAACCTCTTTTTCTTGTCCATCTACATAAAGTACTGCTGTCTTGGCAGCGAGCTTCATAAGGCTCTTTAATGCATCAGTTGTCTTTCCCTTTGAACGGGCTTCAAGCATTTTTCCTACTGTTATTAATGTAAGAATCATGGCTGCCGACTCAAAATAGAATTCGTCCATGTAGTGCATTACGCCAGCCATATCACCTCTTACCTGACAGTCTGTCATGGCAAAAAGTGCATATGTGCTCCACACAAATGCCGCTCCTGAACCAAGCGCAACAAGTGTGTCCATATTAGGTGAACGATGTAACAAGCCCTTGAATCCACTTATAAAGAAATGCTGGTTAATAACCATTATTATTATTGTAAACAGCATTTGTATTAGTCCCATAGCAACATGATTGCCAACAAGCACTGATGGAAGCGGCCAGCCCCACATCATATGTCCCATACTGAAATACATAAGCACAGCTAGAAATATTACTGAAGCTATTAATCTTTTCTTTAAAACAGGGGTTGTCTTATCTGCCAGTGCATCTTCCTGCTCCTGCATTGAAGGACTGCTGTTCTTTGCACCCTTTACTGATGCGCCATATCCTGCAGCTTCCACAGCTTTAATGACTGCATCATGGGTTGCAGTTCCTTCAACACCCATTGAATTAGTAAGAAGACTTACTGAACAGCTTTCCACTCCAGGCACTTTGCTGACAGCCTTCTCAACTCTTGCCTGACACGCCGCACAGCTCATTCCTGTAACATTGTACTGTTCCATATCACACTAGCCCTCCTTACGGTTAGTTGTTATTCCTGTAACTTTGAAATCAAGTCTCTCAATTGCAATTCTTATATCAGCATCGTCGATTTCTCTGTCTACTTCAATTGTTGCCTGTTTCTTCTTAAGATTAACCTGGCATGAAGCACCATCAATCTTATTAACAGATCTCTCAATACTGTTCTTGCAGTTCTCACAATGCATGCCTTCAATATCAACAGTCTTGACAGCAATTACAGGATTATCAAGTGTCTTCTTCTCTTCTGCAACAGTATCTCCACCACCGCCACAGCAGCCACCTTCACCTTTCATATGCTTAACACTGCTTATAACTGCAATTACTACTATTATGGCTAATATGCCGATTATTATAGCTGTTCCCATATTATACATCTCCTTTATATTTGATTGTGTAAAGTCCCTTATTACTGCACATGTGCCGGCAGCGGGCTTTAACTTCATTACCTTGTACAAATTCTAGCGCATGAATTTGCCAATCGTCTTAACAAGCTCTTCTACAGTATCGTCCTTTCCTTCTTTAATATCACGGACAACGCAGCTCTTGATATGATTGTCTAAGAGTACCTTCGTAAAACTGTTAAGTGCAGACTGGGCTGCTGATACCTGATTAAGAATATCAATACAATATGCGTCCTTCTCGACCATACCTTTAATCCCTCTTATCTGCCCTTCTATTCTGCTAAGTCTGTTACAGAGATCCTTATATTCCTTGGCATCTCTTTCTTTGGTCTTATGACAACAACATTCTTTTTCCATTATTCCTCCTTAGTCTAATCATTATATTCTGTGCCTGATAAACACATTGTTATATTTATCTGTTGTGAATGCAGCATACCCTAGTGGGGTATATATCATTCACACATGATGTATAATATACCCTATGTGGGTATATGTCAACTGGAATCACTGGGGTTTTTTGAGATTTTATTGAGATTATTTATCGGGAAATCTTGATTGAACTTTTGAAGTGTGAATTGGGTTTGCGGAATGTGGATTTGGCTCGCAAAAGTGTTGACGGAAACCTACTAATTCTTGCTATCTTGCTTCTTTAGTAGGTTTCCCAAGCCGTTTTGTTTCTGAAAATACTGGCAAAGGCCTACTATTTCATGATATCTTGCTCTCTTAGTAGGTTTCTCAAATCATTTTGTTTGCTAAAGTGTTGACAAAAACCTACTAACTCTTGACATCTTGCCTACTTAGTAGGTTTCCCCGAAAGTTTTGTTTGCAAAAGTGTTGGCTGAAACCTACTAACTCATAAGCTTTTGTCTCCTTAGTAGGTTTCTTAAGCTATATTTGCCATTAAACCAATTTAATTTCTTACATAAAACAAAAAAACGACCTACTAATTGCCATAATAATCGCAATTCCGTAGGTCGTCATATCAATTGTTATGTTGATTCCTGTCATTCACTACTTAGAATAAGTCACAGCCTGACTATTCTCATCATAATCAAACATGCCATCATTCTTTTCTTCAAGTGCCTTGATGATGTGATATGTATATTCGTTATATGGTGTAGCAATTCCAAGTTCTTTTCCCATACGCATCATTGCACCTGAGAACATATCTATCTCTGTGTGCCTGCCGGCGTCAATGTCCTGCAGTGTTGAATATCTTGCTGTTGGTGGAACAGCGCTTCCGCGGCTTGATGTACCTGCACATCTGCTCATATCAATGCCTTTGGCAAGAGCAACTGCTTCAACCTCCTTACGCAGCCCAGCACTAATTGCTTTCATATGCTCACTGTCTGTATAGCAGCCAACACCTGCTCCAATAATAGCCTGTGGAAGATTGTTACAGATATTAAGTCTGAATTTACTCCATATCTCTTCTTTGATATATTCAGTCACTCTGTAATTAAGACCTGTTCCGTCAAATAAATCTCTTATTGCCACAACTCTCTCACTCTCAAATGGTGCAGCTTCCTCACCATATATAATGCCTATTGTAGTCTCAGGATTGAATACATATTCCTTTCCTTCGCGGTGTGATGCTACCTTTATAAGTGAATAAATGATATGTTTTCTGTCTATCTTTGTAGATATTATCTCTTCGCTGTCAACTCCATTCATAAGACTCATGACAATTGTATTTTCGCCGACAGCTTCCTTAATATCATCTAATGCACCTGTAAGTGCACCGTACTTTAATGATACAACAAGAAGGTCAACACCCTTTGCTTCCTCAGGTGTCAATACCTCCGGGTGGTATGTCTTTCCGTTAATCAGACAACCTTCTGCCTTAAGTCTTTCCGCCCTTTCGCCTTTTGCAATAACGCTTAAATCTATATCCTTCTTTTCTGAAAGTCCCCATATAACATAAGAGCCAACTGCTCCTGCTCCAAGTACTGCCACTGATTGTATCTTCATAAATATTCCTCTCAATCTTTGTAATTTCTTCAAATATATATACACTTCAATTCTTCCTGCGTCAAATGTTTTTATCCTTCCACGATACTGCTTGCTCATTTCTAATTCTTTTATCTACCCACAATATCGCCCTCTTCAAAATCATAAGTCAGCTTCTTTCCATATGCCCTGACATACGCATTGCATTTCTGTTCATAGTCCGTATGCTGCATCTTTAAACTTGCCGTTCTTTCATCAAGCTGCCTGTCTGGATATATTACTGGCAAAATATGCACCCTGAATGTGTGCAAATGTGTACTCTTAACCAACTGTTCAACAAACAGCGAAATCACTGGCACATTGAACTTTACTGCATACAGATATGCACCTCTTTTGCATGGGCGGGGTTTTCTATAATTAAACCACATCTCCTGCTCCGGATATATAAGCACAAGCCTGTTATTATCAAGTGCATTCTTAATCTGATTAGGAAATTCAGTCTCCATAAACCATTTTAGGCTGCTTACAGGCATTGTGTCGGTATATCTTTGCATATACCCGACAAATCCCTTCATTGCAAGATTAGTATCCTGATTAACTATACTTATGCGTGTAAATCCTGCCTTTCTCATGGCATATCTGACAATTGCAGGGTCTAACGGGCTGAAATGATTGCATGTTACAATCGCAGGACCTTTAACTTCTGAAAGATTCTCAAGCCCGTCAACTTGCGTTATAAGTCCGATTGCTGAAGTTCCAGCATGAAATATAGCTTCTGCAATGTACTTCTTCACACAGAAACCATATGCCGTGCGATGCTCAATATAATGTCTTAGCAATGCTTCTTTATCTTCCCGTAACAGCTTAGGATCTCCCGGCTCAACCTTAGAATTCAACTGATTAAGGCTTACAGCCATCTTTATATTTTCATAGACCTGCTCCCTGTCACCAATCATATCTCCTCCGACATCATTTATTTTACAGCATCACTGCTATCCCTCACGAAATCACTATCTCTTACCAAATCACTCTCTTCAACAAATCTGCTTCCCACAACATCAGAAAACTTAACCCCGTCGCCGTCTGTAATATTCTCTGCCCTCGAAAGCAGCTTCTTTAAATTCTCACGGTCAGCGCTCCTTTCACTATCCCCATACTGCTCACGCTGTTTAATCAGCAACGGATAAAATCCTGACTCTGCCGCATACTGCCAGAAATACTCCTCATACGGAATCTCGCTGTAATGCCATGGCTTGTCAAACAGGTTATAATGTATCAGCTTCGGTCTTGCCATATACTTCCCACCCTTATTAGGCATTACATTCCACTCTTTATCAAGAAAATAGATGTCCTTTGCACACATTGCATTAATATAGTCCTGGTCAGGTGCAACACTGTCAAAATGATATTCTTCCATTAGACTTAAGAATCTGTCCGCCAGATGGGTACGCCTCATCTTGTCAAGATTCATAAGCAGTACTCCCGAATTCACATATTCATTTCGTTCAATCCCAACTACATTTTCAATATAACGCGATAATATAGTATTCTTACCTGCAAATGTATCTCTTACTGCGCCAAACATCGCATCCCCCATATCAACCGAATAAAGCTTTGCAATGTCATCATTGATTACCGTGTCCGAATCAATATACACAGCCTTATCAAGCTCTGGGAAAAGCTCTGCAATAAATAATCTGAAATATATTGTCAGTGTAAACTCTCCTGAATAAAGCCTGTTTTCCTGCCTGTCAGTAACGGTCTTTCCAAAGTTTTCAGAATATTCATGCATTTTCTTTCTTATATCAACGAATTCTATGTCTATATTTTCGTAATCCTTTATTACATTGCGAAGCTGAATCATAGTAATATTCTTCACATTATCGCACATAACAATAATGCGGTAACGCTCGTCCCCGGCTGCATGTACAGCGAGTGACTTAAGACACACCGCCAGATATGGTGCGTACTGTTCATTAATTGAGAAAAACACCGAAACACGCGAAATATCTTTATACTCCTCATACTCCCTGTTATAAGCATCCAGAAGTGCATCATACTCATGAAGTCCAAGAACATTATGCATCTTATCAATC
This sequence comes from Evtepia sp., assembly GCA_963597265.1. Classification (GTDB taxonomy): domain Bacteria; phylum Bacillota; class Clostridia; order Lachnospirales; family Lachnospiraceae; genus Lachnospira. The sequence continues at coordinate 9,663 of CAVBPJ010000034.1, forward strand.
TCCCACGGCTTGACAGCAACAGTTCTTATCACCGGAAATACCCGGAATGTAGTTGTAAAATGCTGGAAAACAGTGTTGCCATGCAGTCTCCTCTGGTCATTAAATCTGTGTCCGCACAGATTAACTCTTGTTGCAAATGTATTAATAGCTGTCTGGTCAGGCATAAACATTTCCTTTCTTATGCATTGTTCACGACATTTTTCCAGAAGCCCGTTTTCCCTTATCATCTTCATGTTCATGAGCATAACACCTGAATTAATGTAGCCATCGCCAAAAAGCCACCTGCCATAATAATCAGAAACTCCCGCAATCTCTATACCATCCATGTCCTGATAATAGAAATCTCTGAAATTCCTTCTGCACAGGACATCAGTATCAAGATAAAGAAGTCTTTCATTAATATCTGTTTTATCTGCAAACAGACGCAGCATGCAGCATGCCGTAAACCTTGTCTGCATATTTGCCTCGGGAAGCTCCTCCACGAAATACCTTGTAACATCAATAAGTGAAACATTTACATTAATGTCCGATTTGTTCAATTTTGTCCTGAGATATTTTACAAATGCTTTATCAACCGGCTTGTAATCCGCTCCTTTTTCCCTGTAATCAACCGTGAGAATATATATATTTAATTGCTCATCCACATTTTTAATAAGAGACATTGAAGATAAAAGAATCCCCTTCTGCATAGGTTTATCCCCGCAATATAATATGTTCATAAATCCGTTCCTTTCTATTTATTAAATATGTCTGATTTATCCTCTCTGTATTGATTTTCCCCAGTTTCTTAAGTAAAATACATATAAGTTAAAACGATAATTAAAGAATAGAGGAATTTTATGATTTTTAAGATTTTCAAAAAAGATTTGAAAGGTCTTAGCAGGAATATTCTGGCTCTTGCCATCGCACTTGGTCTATGCCTTATTCCATCACTTTACGCATGGTTTAACATATATTCCAACTGGGACCCTTACGCAAACACTGCGTCCGTCCAGATTGCTATTGTTTCCGAAGATGAAGGCTACTCTGAATCTGATGATTCCACTATCAACATGGGCGAACAGATTGTTGAGCAGCTTCATTCTAATGACAAGTTAGGCTGGCGTTTTCCAGAAACTAAAGACGAAGCCATGAATAAACTTTATTCTGGCAAGTACTATGCTGTTATCATAATCGGAGACGACTTTTCACGAAGCCTGTATGACTTCCTTGACAACGGTCTTAATCCTCCAACAGTTACATACTATGAGAATTCCAAGAAAAATGCTGTTGCATCCAAGATTACAGACACAGGAAAAAGCACTCTTCAGAACACTATCAATTCTGAATTCATAGATGTGTGCGTACAGACAATAATGAAGGGACTTAACGAAATCGCAGAAAATGATCCTTCTATTATTGAAAAGACAGTTAAAGATTTGCAGAGTGTATCAGCCAATATAAGCTCTTACGATACCATGATCGACATGTTCATTAAGAGTAATTCGGACCTCGCAGATAATCTTGCAGGGCTTCAGGAGGTTCTTCCACAGATTAAAGATGTCCTGACAGGAACAACTGATGTTGCCGATATTGCCAATAAAACTCTTGATAATGTTACAGACGATATTGCCAATCAGATTGACGCAGAACTTAAAGCGATGAATGAACTGGCTGACAGTGTACTTGATTCACTCGATAAAGCCGTACAGCTTTCAATAAGTGATGTCGGACAGGCTGGTGTGGAACTTAGCAAAGCCAATGAACAGTTAAAAGAACTTATCGACCAGAATAAAGCACTTGAAGATGCGATTGATTCCCTCAGCAAAGTAGACGGCATTGACCCGGCAGTTATCACCGCCCTAAAGTCAGCTCTTGCTTCTGTTAATGCTATGGAGAATATCGCATATAACCTTGTTCAGCAGTGTGCAGATATTCTTACTAACTCACCTGAAACTCTTCAGGCAAGATATCAGTTAATCAAATCTGTTGTTGAACAGTGCCGCACAGAGATTCAGAAGAGTCAGGTAATTATGCAGACTGTAATAAGGACTAATGTTAATCTTCTTAAGGCTTCCATTAAGAATGCCGTAAGCAGTCTTGCTGCCAATATGAGCAGTGCCGGTGAAAGCATTAATGGAATATCACAGATGCTTCTTGGCGTAAGTGATATATCTGTAAATATTAATACAACACTTGAAAGTACAAGAACATTACTTGATTCTCTTAACAAAAGACTTGATACCATATCTGGTTCAGTCGGAGATATCAGTTCATCTTCTACATACAAATTAATAATGGATTTCATCAACTCAGACGCACAGTCAATTGCGTCATTCCTTTCAGAACCTGTACAGGTTGAGGAAATATATGTATATATGCAGACTAATTATGGAACAAGTGTTACACCTTTCTACACAACACTTGCTCTCTGGGTTGGAGGAATTGTTTTAGTTGCCCTTATGAAAGTAAAGGTTGACTATGAAGATGATGAATTCAAAGATGCCACAGAACATCAGAAATATATAGGCCGTGCGCTTCTCTTCCTTGCAATGGGACAGCTTCAGGCCCTTGTAGTTGTTCTGGGTGATTTATACATTTTAAAAATTGACTGCACCCACCCATTCATGTTGTGGCTTGCAGCCGCTATAACAAGCTTTGTATTTACATTATTCATATACACACTTGTTCTTACATTTGGTGACCTGGGAAAGGCTATTGCCGTAGTAATGATTGTATTACAGATTGCCGGTTCAGGCGGTACTTATCCAATTGAGCTGCTTCCTGAATTCTTCCAGAATGTATACCTGTACTTCCCATTCCCTTATGCAATTAATGCAATGAGGGAAGCGATAAGCGGTTTATACCAGTGCGATTACGCTGTATTTCTTGTGAAATTATGTGCTTACGCTGTTATCTCACTTATTCTCGGACTTGGTATCAGAAAGTCACTTCTTGAGATTCGTGAGTTCTTTGAACGCCGCATGAAAGAGACACATTTTATGTAAAGGAGGATTGGATTTATGCAAAATGATGATATTAATATAGATGTGGTTCTTGCGGAAATCACAGCATTTGCAGAAAATATGCACGCAAAGAACCAGCACAAGAAAAAAGTCTGCTTAAGATGTATGATGATAATTCCTCTGGTATTCATGGTGCTTATGTTTACTATGGATACTGCCAAAGTAGTTTATCTTCTTCTCTGGGTAATATCGCTTTTTATATTCTGTGCTTATCTTATTGTTATTGATTATATTGATGACAAACTTGCCAGAAAGCTCAATGAACTTAATATAGAGATTAAAGAAAAGCAGGCTGATGATTCACTTGCTGACAGCATCAAAGCATTTTTAAGCGAGGTACAGTTATGAAAAATATATTTAAAATTATCAAGGCTGACCTTAGCCATATAAAAACAAATGTGATTGCAATATGTGTAATTATCGGTCTTACCGTTATTCCTGCATTGTATTCATGGTTTAATATTCTGTCTAACTGGGACCCATATGGACAGGCTTCTACAAGCAGAATTAAAGTTGCAGTCGTATCTGTTGACAAAGGTACTTCTCTTGAGGGTATGGAACTTAATGTTGGCGACACGATAATTGAAGCCCTTGAGACTAATGATACTATCGGCTGGCAGTTTGTTGATTCCTCTGATGAGGCAATCAAAGGTGTATACAGCGGTGAATATTATGCTGCACTCGTTGTTCCGGAGGATTTCTCCAAGAATCTTATAAGTTTCTTAAGCGATTCGATGGAACATCCCCAGTTAAAATATTACTGCAACCAGAAAGCTAACGCTATCGCACCTAAGATAACAGACAAGGCTAAGACGGCAGTGCAGCAGCAGGTGAACCAGACATTTATTGATACCATTGTATCTACAATTGCCGGAACCGGTGATTCAGCTATCAAGGACGCAGATAAAGAAACCGGTTCACTTATGGACGCAGTTACTAACAGACTTACATCTGCAAGAACTACTCTTTCAACATATGATGTAATTCTTAATTCAATGCTTGCAATTACTGACCTTACATCATCAATAAGCAGCAGTTCAACAAGTGCTGCCCCACAGATATATACACAATTACAGTTACAACAGCAGCAGTTAATAACATTACAGGCACTTGTAAATGGTAATTCTGCTGATTCTTTAAATGAATTGTCAACTGCACTATCAAATCAGATGGCACAGATTCAGAGCATTATGAGTTCACTGACAGCCCTGTATTCTGACATGAACATGGACGTTGCAGACCTTTCTACTGCAATAAAGCTTACATCAGGTTCACTCACTCAGACTAAGGAGCTTCTCAGTGACCTTGAGACAAAGCTTGATAATGCAATTGATACATTAAACACAATCACTGAACAGGATACATATGGTTTATTGTCAGAGATGTTAAATGCAGATGCTGATACTTTAGGAGATTTCCTCTCAGCACCTGTTAATATAACAACCGAACAGGTATATGCTGTTAAAAGCTACGGTACTTCTGCTTCACCATTCTACACAATACTTGCATTATGGTTTGGCGGACTTATACTTGTTGCTATTATGCACACACCTGTACACCCTGCACCTGATATTCCAGCAGACGCAAAGAGATATGAAAAATTCTTTGGAAGATATTTCATCTTCTTTGCAGTAGGTCAGCTTCAGGCACTGCTTATAACACTTGGAAATCTTTTCTACATAGGAATCCAGTGTTACCACCCATTCCTTTACTGGGTTGCATGTGCATTTTCAAGTTTCGTATTCACCTTCTTTATGTACAGTCTTACTGTTGCATTTGGTAATATCGGTGAAGCACTTGGAATCGTCCTCCTCGTTATACAGGTTGCCGGTTCAGGCGGTACTTTCCCTATAGAAGTACTTCCTAACGCCTACCAGATAATATACAAGTTCCTGCTCTTCCCATATTCAATGGATGCATTAAGAGAATGTATCGCAGGAATGTACCGATACGATTACATTAAGAATCTCGCATTTCTTTCGATATATATAGTTGTTTCGCTTATTATTGGATTGTTCTTACAGAAGCCATTTGAGAAGCTGAATCATATGATTGAGAGAAGTAAGGAGAAGTCGGGGGTTATGTTGTAGGAAGTTGCTCCCCTAAAGCACGCCCAGCCGTGTATATATCTAAAATCAAAACCCGCTTTCGCTCGGACTCAGACGCAGCGGTACTAGGTTCGCTGGGATTTGCTGCCACTTTGTGGCAGCTTTCCCAGCTTACCAAGTGCCGGCGTCTTCATACGGTTTTGATTTTAGATATATACACGGCTGGGCTTTTCTTTACCGGACAACTTCCCCGCCCCGCCTTTGGCAGGGTTTGGGATGAACTGGAGGATAGCGAAAAAGGTTGGTTTAAAAAATGAAGATATTTTACAAGACTTTCTATATTTATAGCTGGTATGATGAATTTTAGAAAGGAGTGATTATTTTTGAAAAAAGAAACACGGACAGTTGTGTATGATGACGAACTTCGGATTGAGGCCTGCTGTTTTGAGGGTATTGTTCAGCCTTTTCCTAATCATTTTCATGAATATTATGTGATTGGTTTTGTCGAGGACGGACATCGTGCTTTATCCTGCAGGAATATGGATTACAGTATAGTGCGTGATAATGTTGTTCTTTTTAATCCGGGAGATAATCATGGTTGTGTCCAGAGTGATGATGGAACTTTTGATTACCGGGGTTTTAATATCTCTACGCATACAATGCTTGATTTAGCGGAGGAAGTGACAGGTAAGCGTGAACTTCCCGGTTTTTCTAAAAATGTTATCTATGATGATGAAATAACCTGCTATCTTCGTCCATTGCATGAAATGGTAATGAGTGGCATATCTGATTTTGGAAAAGAAGAAAACCTGCTGTTTTTAATTTCTGCCTTGATACAGAAATATGGGCAGCCTTTTGAGAGCTGCATACCCGAATGTCCGCATGAAATTGAAAAAGCCTGTGAATTTATGCGTCAGCATTTTAGCGAACACATTTATTTAGACCAGATATGCTGCTATACCGGTCTGAGTAAATCTACATTGCTTCGGGCATTTACAAAAGCAAAAGGTATTACCCCATACCGTTATTTAGAAACTATCCGTATCAATGAAGCAAAATTACTGCTAGAAAAAGGTGTACTTCCAATAGATACGGCTATGAAAACCGGATTTTCCGACCAGAGTCATTTCACCAATTATTTCAGCAGTTTCATTGGACTTGCACCCGGCGTTTACCGTGAAATATTTTTAGATAAGAACAAGGACGGTGAACAGCATGGAAAATAAAAAGACATTCGGACATATAGCAGCTCTGCTCACAATCATAATATGGGGAACAACATTTATCTCCACAAAAATTCTACTAGTCAGTTTCAAACCCATAGAAATCCTATTTTTCCGTTTTGTCATGGGCTTTGTGGTTCTGCTTGTAATATCTCCGAAGCGGCTGAAAACCTCAGGTCTTAAAGAAGAATTGACATTTGTTACTGCAGGGCTATGCGGAATATGCCTGTATTACTTACTGGAAAATATTGCCCTAACTTATACTCTGGCTTCTAATGTGGGAGTAATTATATCAGTTGCCCCATTCTTTACAGCAATACTTGCTCACCTTTTTATGAAATCAGAGGAGAAATTACGTATACAGTTTTTTGCCGGATTCGTTGTTGCAATGATAGGAATTGTCTTAATCAGCTTTAACGGGCAGAACTTAGAATTAAATCCAATAGGAGATTTGCTTGCAATTGCTGCAGCTCTTGTATGGGCGGTCTACTCAATATTAACAAAGAAAATCAGCAGCTTTGGCTATCCAGTCATACTTTCTACCCGCCGGACTTTCTTCTACGGAATATTATTTATGATACCAACGCTGTTCTTCCTTGACTTCCACCCAGAATTATCCCGTTTTACAAATATGACCTATCTGTTTAATATTTTGTATCTGGGGCTGGGCGCTTCCGCTCTTTGCTTTGTAACATGGAATTTCGCAGTAAAAGAGCTTGGCGCAGTAAAGACAAGCGTATATATCTATATGGTTCCAGTAATAACGGTAATCACATCTGTATTAATCCTGCAAGAGAAACTGACCTTATTAGCAATAATAGGAACAATACTAACTTTAACAGGGTTATTTCTATCAGAATCTAAGCCAAAAATAAAATAACGTGTGGAGAGCCGCCCATAGCGGCAAATCCACACAAATTTAAATCTCATCTACAGTTGAAAAACAACCGCCTCTCTCCTCTATGTACAAAAAACTCCCGGAAGTTCGGAGGCTGGTGGGCTGTATAGCATATTTTCAAACCGTAAGAAGACGCCGGCACTTGATTTTACGAGGGAGTCGCCAAAGGCGACAAACCTCGCAAAATCTTAGTACCGCTGCGTCTTCGCCCGAGCGAGAGCGCGTTTGAAAATATGCTATACAGTTCCACCTGCCTCCCACTCCCGGGAGTCATTTTTTAGAATAACCCAGTTATTACCCCATCATCATTAACATCTATATTATAAGCTGCTGGTGATTTAGAAAGTCCTGGCATTGTCATTACTGAACCTGTAAGTACTACTATAAAGCCTGCACCTGCTGATACATATGCTTCTCTTACATTCATCTCAAATCCTTCCGGACGACCAAGTAATGTCGAGTCATCTGAAAGTGAGTACTGTGTCTTAGCCATACAGATTGGAAGATTACCAAATCCTAACTGTTCAAGCTGTGCAATCTGCTTGTTAGCTGCTGCTGAATAATTAACGCTTCCAGCACCGTATATTTCTTTGGCAATTGTCTCAATCTTTGCTTTAACCGGCTGGTCTGTATCATACAGGCAGTGGAAGTTGCTCTTCTTTGTCTCAAGTGTCTTAAGAACTTTCTCTGCAAGTTCGATTCCACCTTCTCCACCCTTTTCCCATACCTTGGCAAGAGCAAATTCACAGCCTTTATCTTCACAGAACTTCTGTATATAATCTAATTCTGCCTGTGTATCTGTTACAAATGCGTTAAGTGTGACAACTACAGGCACACCGTATTTCTGAAGATTTTCTATATGCTTTTCAAGGTTTACGATACCCTTCTTTAATGCATCAAGATTCTCTGCTGATAACTCTGTCTTAGGTACTCCGCCGTTATACTTGAGTGCTCTTACTGTTGCTACCAACACAACTGCGTCTGGCTTTAATCCTGACTTACGGCACTTAATATCGAAGAACTTCTCTGCACCTAAATCTGCTCCAAATCCTGCCTCTGTGATAACATAATCTGCCATCTTAAGTGCTGTCTTAGTTGCTCTTACTGAATTACAGCCATGAGCAATATTAGCAAATGGTCCACCATGTACTAACGCTGGTGTATGCTCAAGTGTCTGGATAAGGTTAGGCTTTAATGCGTCCTTTAACAATGCAGCCATTGAACCTACTGCCTTGATATCTGCTGCTGTAACAGGCTGTCCCTGATAATTGTAAGCAACTACCATCTTACCAAGTCTATCCTTTAAATCCTTCATATCTGTTGCAAGACATAATACCGCCATAATCTCTGATGCAACTGTGATAACAAAATGATCCTCTCTTACTGTTCCGTCAACCTTAGAGCCAAGACCTACAACAATGTTTCTAAGAACACGGTCGTTCATATCCATACATCTCTTCCATGTAACACATCTTGGGTCAATTCCAAGCTCGTTACCCTGCTGAATATGATTATCAAGAAGTGCTGCACATAAGTTGTTAGCTGATGTAATTGCATGGAAATCACCTGTAAAATGCAGATTCAGTTCTTCCATAGGAACAACCTGTGCATATCCACCGCCTGCTGCTCCACCTTTGATTCCGAAGCATGGTCCAAGTGATGGCTCACGAAGTGCAATAACAGCCTTCTTACCAAGCTTGCCAAATGCTTCTCCAAGTCCGACAGTAATTGTTGTCTTTCCTTCTCCTGCCGGTGTTGGATTAATGGCTGTAACAAGAATTAACTTTCCATCTTCATTGTTCTTAATGCTGTTAATGTACTCATCTGATATCTTTGCCTTATACTTTCCGTATAATTCAAGATCATCTTCAGTTATGCCGCATTTTGCTGCAACATTCTTAATTGGTTCCATTACCGCTTCCTGTGCAATTTCAATGTCTGTTTTCATAATGTTTCTCTCCTTTGCTTTAGCCTTTTCGTGCCTTGCAATCCTGTCTTATCCAGATATTTCACAGATAGTTTCTGAATAAATATATCTTTACATAAAAACAAGAGGCTACAGGCGCACTTTAATACACCTATGCCTCTGTTAAAAACCTGAAAGATTCTCCGCCAGTCATCTAATATATTGTATAAATGTGCCTGTTACCTGACACTGCCTGCGGATTGCTTCTTCGGTGCTGTTAATACCAGCTCTCCAGAGTTCCGTCCATAACCGGTCCTTTTGCCTGAGAGTTTTCGCTGTCACCTTCGGCGCTGCTTTTTTATGCAGTCTCTCCCGATTACATCTTCCGGATATTACCTTATTAATAAGGAGAATAACAGATATATATCCATCATTGTCCTTAATAAGGAAAAAAGCGTCTTGCCACATATGCAAAACGCCTTCGTTTTCAACAATGATATATAAATTGATACAGTTTGTCAATAAGCAACATTTCACAAAATTGTTTATAATATTAGGAACTCTTGTTATTTAATTGAAAATTATGATCTTTTGTGGTAAAATTTGTCTTAATTTTTTATAAAAAGGGAGAGTATATAATATGTTTAGTAAATTCAATACTATCCTCAATACTATTGACGCATATGTATGGGGAGTACCTGTAATTGTTCTTATCCTTTCAGTTGGTCTGTTCCTTACTATCAGACTTAAGGGTGTTCAGTTTACTAATCTTGGGCGTGCTTTTAAGTACATTTTCAAAGATGAAACTGATGGCAAGCATGGTGAGGTAAGCAGTTTCGCAGCACTATGTACAGCACTTTCAGCAACAATCGGTACCGGTAATATTGTCGGTGTTGCTACTGCTATTGTCGCCGGCGGTCCTGGTGCATTATTCTGGATGTGGCTTGCTGCTTTAGTTGGTACTGCTACCAAATATTCAGAATGTCTCTTAGCTGTCAAATACAGACAGGTTGATGAAGACGGTCATGTTGTTGGTGGTCCTTTCAACTACATTGAACATGGTATGGGACCTAAGTGGAAGTGGCTTGCAAAGATATTTGCTTTCTTTGGTGTTGGCGTTGGTCTTTTAGGTATCGGTACATTTACACAGGTAAATGGTATTTCTTCTGCTGTTAATAATTTCTTCGACCCTAATAATTCATGGACTGTTTCATTATTTGGCAGAACATATTCATGGACTGTAGTTATAAGCTGTCTTATCCTTACATTCTGTGTTGCCCTCGTTCTTATTGGTGGAATCAAGAGAATTTCTAAGGTTGCACAGGTTGTTGTTCCATTTATGGCTGCAACATATTTTATAGTCGGAATTCTTATTATTATATTTAATATTAAAGAAGTTCCTGCTGCTCTCCTTACTATTGTACAGAGCGCATTTGGTCTTAAGGCTGCCGCTGGTGGTACTATTGGTGCTATTATTGTAGCTATGCAGAAAGGTATTGCAAGAGGTATCTTCTCTAATGAAGCCGGTCTTGGTAGTGCTCCTATAGCTGCTGCCGCTGCACGTACTAACGAACCTGTACGTCAGGGTCTTGTATCTATGACAGGTACATTTATTGATACTATCATTATCTGTTCAATTACAGGTATTGCAATCGTTGTTACAGGAGCTTATGATATGGGACTTGAAGGTGTAGCCGTAACAACTAAGGCATTCCAGTTAGGACTTCCTTTCCCTGACGGATTTGCTTCATTTATCCTTATGTTATGCCTCGTATTCTTCGCATTTACAACTATTCTGGGCTGGGATTATTATTCTGAACGCTGCCTTGAATATCTTACTAATGGCAAGAAGAAATGCATTAAAGCATACAGATGGTTATATATTCTCTGCGTATTCATCGGTCCTTACATGACAGTATCTGCTGTATGGACAATCGCAGATATCTTTAATGGTCTGATGGCTATTCCTAACCTCATCGCACTTGTTGCTTTAAGCGGAGTGGTTGCTAAGGAAACTAAAGATTATCTTGATAGAATTAAGAAAAAAGAGATTGAGTAGGTCTTATATATGAATGCCGCCCGGACATGGATTGTTCCTGTCCGGGCGGCTTTTGTATACATATATAATGGAGGATTACCTGTAAACTTCATGCTGCTAGTGCGGCTTGCATACGCTTTATTTATGTCAGCATAGCTTACATATGCTTTGTCGTGTCAACTCATTTCGCTAAAATTGCCATAACCACAACATGTCATTGTAACAGCCTGAAAATCGCCAAATAATTGCTGCCTTCCTATAAATCACCAAGCACAAGTCTTCTTATAGGCATATTTCCCATCTTTTCTTACACTAAATACTGTTACTTAAGAAAATTTCCTATAATCAGTCAGATTATCATAGATTTATAGGCTGATTTGGCAACTATCATTATAGTCATTCCTATTTTTTTCCTATAAGACCTCAAAAGATACGACTACCTATAGGTATCACATTCATAGATTATACTTCAAAGTATAATAATTTCAATTATAACTCTCCCGCAACACTCTTCTTTAAACTAAAAAGTTCCCGGAAAGCTGGAGGCAAGTGATCTGTGGGGGCGGTATTCCGACTGTAAACTGTACGCATAATAAAAGCATTGAGCCATAAGAAACTCAATGCTTATTATTATTATGCAGTGCTGTTTACCGAAGGGATTCCACACCCCACAGACCACCTGCCTCCCACTACCGGGAGTCGTATATTTATTACTTTCCAGATGTTGCCTTAAGTCTTGCCATAGCTCGTGCAAGCGCTGCTCTTGAGTGATAATACTCATGGATACTCTGCTTCTGACGAAGTCTCTCCTCTGCCCTCTGCTTGGCTTCCTCGGCTCTTCTTACATCGATTTCCTCAGGCTTTTCTGCTGTCTCAACAAGAAGAGTCACACGGTTGTTGACGATTTCAACAAAGCCCATTCCGACAACAGCGTGAACCCATTCATCGCTGCCCTCTGGCTGGAATTTCATCTGACCTTCATCAATTGCAATAACCATGTCCTCATGATGGGCAAGAATTTCCTTCTGTCCATCAAACTCAGGCACAATAAGAGAACGGCATTTGCCAGCGAAAAACACCCGGTTAGCTGATATTACTTTTAAATAAAATGAACTTGTAGCCATTAGTTTTTCCTTTCTGGCAGAATGTTACTTCATCTTCTCAGCCTTTTTAATAACATCATCTATAGTTCCTACATTGAAAAATGCATTCTCAGGATATTCGTCCATCTCACCATCAATAATTGCCTTGAAACCTCTTATAGTCTCCTTTAATGGAACATATACACCAGGAATACCTGTGAAGTTCTCAGCAACATGGAATGGCTGTGATAAGAATTTCTGAATCTTTCTTGCTCTGAATACTGTAACCTTATCTTCATCTGCAAGCTCTTCCATACCAAGAATAGCAATGATATCCTGTAATTCCTTATACTTCTGAAGGATTTCCTGAACCTTTCTTGCCACCTCGTAATGCTCCTCACCTACAATGTCCGGCTCAAGAATTCTTGATGTAGAATCAAGTGGGTCTACGGCTGGGTAGATACCCTGTTCAACTATCTTTCTTGAAAGAACTGTAGTTGCATCAAGATGTGCAAATGTTGTTGCAGGTGCAGGGTCAGTAAGGTCATCGGCAGGTACATATACTGCCTGTACTGATGTTACAGAACCATTCTTTGTAGAAGCGATTCGCTCCTGTAATTCACCCATTTCAGTTGCAAGTGTTGGCTGATAACCTACGGCTGATGGCATACGTCCAAGAAGTGCTGAAACCTCTGAACCAGCCTGTGTGAAACGGAATATATTATCAATGAATAAAAGCACATTCTGATGCTTCTCATCACGGAAATATTCAGCCATTGTAAGTCCTGTCTCAGCAACACGCATACGAGCTCCAGGTGGTTCGTTCATCTGACCAAACACTAAGGCAGTTTTCTCAAGAACGCCCGACTCTTTCATTTCTGTCCAGAGGTCGTTACCTTCTCTTGATCTTTCTCCTACACCTGTGAATATTGAATATCCGCCATGCTCTGTTGCTATATTACTGATAAGTTCCTGAATAAGAACGGTCTTACCAACTCCGGCACCACCAAACAGACCAATCTTACCACCCTTTGCATAAGGTGCTAAAAGGTCAATTACTTTGATACCTGTCTCAAGAATCTCTTCTGCAGGATTCTGTTCTTCAAATGTTGGTGGTTCTCTGTGGATTTCCCACTTCTCCTCTGTATCTGGCTGTTCTCCGCCATCAATAGCCTCTCCTAATACATTAAAGAGACGGCCAAGAGTTTTCTCTCCAACAGGAGTTTTAATACCGCTGCCTGTAGCTGTTACTTCCATGTCTCTGCAAAGACCTTCACTGGAAGCAAGCATGATACAACGGACTGTATCGTTACCGATATGCTGTGCAACTTCCATTACACATTTTTTATCACCATTATTAACTTCAAGTGCGTCCCTGATTGCCGGAAGGTTCTCATCTTCGAACTTTACATCGACAACAGGTCCCATTACCTGTATAATCTTTCCTTTATTACTCATATTATCTCCTATCCGTCGCATTACTTCTTGCGTTTCTTCTTCTGCGACTTCGCACCAGCGATAACCTCAGTTATCTCCTGTGTGATTGCTGCCTGTCTGGCTCTGTTATACTGTATGTCAAGGTCATGCAGCATATCCTTTGCACTCTTTGACGCAGCCTCCATCGCCATCATACGGGCATTCTGTTCGCAGGAGAATGACTCTACCAAAGCTCCGTATACGAAACCAACTACATAATCAGGAACAATTCTGTCCATAACTACTTCTGGTGAAGGTTTTAATGCAAGTTCCTCTCTTTTGAAATCAACTGGTATCTGGATATTGAAATCCGCTTTCTTAAGCGGAAGAAGCTGTTCAATCTGTGTTTCCTCCTGAATAGCATTAATCATGCTTGTGTATATGATATACACCTCATCAAGTTCACCTTTTCTGTACAGCTCAATTATTTCCTCTGAAATATTTCTTGCTCTGTTAAGAGTAGGATTCTGAACTGTATAGTGGAACTGCTTCTCAATCTCAATACCGCGCTGTTCAAAATAATGTCGTCCAAGTTCTCCTAATACGAATAATGAATGATTAGGATTCTTTTCAAGCTGCTCCTGTGCAATCTTTAGGACATTATGATTATATGAACCTGCAAGTCCTTTATCAGCAGTAATTACTATGTAGCCTACTTTTTTATCCGCTGCGTCTTTGTCCTCATTTGTCTTAAAATATATACTGCTTATATCAGGTATATGTCTTAAGATTCGGCTCATTTCTGACTGCAGAGTGAAAAAGTATGGTTCCGTGTCTGAAAGCATTTTCTTAGACTTCTTAAGCTTGGAAGAAGAAATCATATACATGGCATTAGTAATCTTTAATGTATCATTGATACTTTTTATTCGATCCTGAATTTCCTTTGTGTTTGCCATATCTATACGCTTACCTTTCTTTTAGCACAAATGCATTATGCAAATTCTTTTACTGCTTCCAGAATATTCTTAACCAGTTCATCATTAATCTCTTTCTTCTCTTCAATCTGCTTTCCTAATTCAGGATGCTTGAAATCTAAGAATTCAAGTAATTCTGTCTGGTGTTTCTTAACTTCTTTAGTAGGTATCTCATCAAATACGCCGTTGTTAGCCATAATAAGTGTCATAACCTGCTCGTGCATTGAAAGTGGGTGGCAGAGTGGCTGCTTTAAAAGCTCCATAAGGGCTTTTCCATGCTGTAACTGTGCCTTGGTTGCATCATCAAGATCTGATGCAAACTGTGTAAATACTTCCATCTCTCTGTACTGTGCAAGGTCAATTCTTATGCTTCCTGATGCCTTCTTCATTGCCTTAGTCTGGGCTGCACCACCAACTCGCGAAACTGAAAGACCTACATTAACGGCTGGTCTCATACCTGAATTAAACAGGTTAGTTTCAAGGAATATCTGACCATCTGTGATAGAGATAACATTTGTTGGTATGTATGCTGATACATCACCAGCCTGTGTCTCTATTATAGGAAGTGCTGTTATTGAGCCTCCGCCTAATGCATCACTCAAACGGCTTGATCTTTCAAGAAGTCTTGAATGAAGATAGAATACATCTCCAGGATAAGCCTCTCGTCCAGGTGATCTTTCAAGCAGAAGTGAAAGCGCTCTGTATGCTACCGCATGCTTGCTCAGATCATCATATACTATAAGAACATCCCTGCCCTGATGCATGAAATGTTCTGCCATTGCAGTACCTGCATATGGAGCTATATACTGAAGTGATGCAGGATCACTTGCTGTTGAAGATACAACAATTGAATAATCCATTGCACCATGCTTAGTAAGTGTTGAAACTACTTTTGCAACTGTAGATGCCTTCTGGCCGATTGCAACATACACACAGATAACACCTTTACCCTTCTGGTTAATAATTGTATCTGTGGCAATTGATGTCTTACCAGTCTGACGGTCACCAATGATAAGTTCTCGCTGTCCACGGCCAATTGGGAACATTGAATCAATTGAAAGTATTCCTGTTTCCATTGGTGTGCTTACAGACTTACGGTCTACGATACCAGGAGCATCTTCCTCGATTGGTCTGTAATCTTCTTCTTTAATATCGCCTTTTCCATCAATAGGCTCGCCAAGTGCATTGATTACTCTTCCTACAAATGCGCTGCCTACCGGAATTCCGGCTTTCTTCTTGGTTCTTACAACCTTAGTTCCTTCTTTGATTCCTGTATCCCTGCCGAATAAGATAACACCTATCTCATTCTCACGGATATCCTGAACCATTCCTTTTACTCCATTATCAAATACTACGATTTCACCATACATTGCATGGTCAATTCCGTATACAGTAGCAATTCCGTCGCCGACCCATATTACATTACCAGTCTCACGGCTTGCCTCATCCCAATTGAAGTTCTCAATCTCACTCTGGATAATGGAGATAATATCTGTTGCACTAATTGCGCCCACAGGGGTCACCTCCCAGTTAATTTTCTTTCAAGCTGACGGAAACGACCTTCAAAACTTCTGTCGTATTCCTTATGATGCGCTCTTATAACATATCCGCCTAAGAGATCCGCATCTACTGTCTTTGTCAGTTCAATTGTATAATCCGGATATCTGCTCTTTAAGAAATCCTGTGCCTGCTTTGCATTTTCTTCTTCATCACTGATGTCTGCACTTATAAGCTCTGCTTTTAAAATGTGGTTTGCTTCATCATCAATTCTGTAATATGAATCAAATATATCTCTCATCTCATCACAATTACCAAGCTTACACATTTCTTTAATGAAATTTTTTATAAGCTCTTTGGTATCATCAAGTGCAAATACTTTATCAATGATGTCATATTTCCTTGCAAGAGACACTTCAGGATTCGTGAGGATTTTCTGAAGTTCTGGAGTCTTACTATATAGCTCGTCAGCTCTTCTTACATCCTCTCTGCCAACAGACAAACGGTGTAAAACTATTGCATTATTTACTGCTGCCTGCGTCATGAGCATCACCTGTCTTTACGATTTTTCTTGCAGCTATAAGAGCAAGTCTTGCAATGTCTGCTTGTGCGGCTTCTGTTGCTTTCTCTTTCTCTGTAGCTATATCAGCCTTTGCTTTTTCAAGCATTACTTCTGTTTCTTTTCTGGTCTTTTCCAAAGCTGCCTCATGCTCCTGCTGTGCTCTGTTTCTTGCATTTACAATAATCTCATCAGCTTCTGTCTTGGCACTTTCAAGCTTTTCATCATATGAAGCCTTTAATGCTTCTGCTTCTTCCTGACTCTTCTTAGCATCATCAAACTGCTGCTTAATCATATCTTCTCGTGCATTGATTACTTTCATAACAGGCTTAAACAGGAACTTCTTAAACACCAGATATAAGACGAGCAGATTGACTACTGTCCATAATATATTCCATGGATCTATACTTAACACTAGCTTCGCCTTCCTTTCTATCTTGTCTTAGTTATCTTTCCCACAAATGTATTAGCCTAAGAAAAGGATTATAAGAAGGGCGATAACGAAACCGTAAATAGCTGTTGCCTCTGCAAGGGCACAACCTAAAAGAAGTGACTTACTAATCTTGCTCTCTGCCTCTGGCTGTCTTGCGATAGCGTCTACTGCACTGCTTGTTGCCTTACCGATACCAAGACCAGCACCGATACCTGTTAATACTGCTATACCTGCTCCGATTGCTACTAAAATTGTTGACATAATAATAATCTCCTTTTTAAAACATTTATTCTTGTTGCATGTACTCTTACTCTGTAGCCTCTTTTATAAAAAGACCAGTTAAGAATACGAAAACATACGCCTGTATCAGTCCATCGAATATATCGAAGTAACAACTGAATACTGCCGGTAAAACTGCTGGAACTACCATCTTTAATAATTCCATGATTACAAATGAACCTAAAACATTACCGAATAATCGCATGCAAAGTGATAAGGGCTTGATAAATACTTCCAGAATATTAATAGGAAGTATTATAGGCATTGGCTCTGCAAAACTCTTAAGCCAGCCTTTAGTTCCTCTGGCTCTGATTCCTGCAACTTCAATAAGTACAATACTCATTATTGCCAGTGTTGCTGTGACATTCATATCCTTAGTTGGCGGCTTGAAACCAAGCAGTCCTATCAGATTCGCAATTCCTATGTATATGGCTATTGCTGACAGATATGGAATGTAAGCCTTTCCTTTTTCTCCTACTGTCTCAGTGAAGAAATCGTTGAGTCCCTTTATTGCAGTTTCAACAACGACCTGTCTGCGGCTGGGGTTTTCCACACTTAGATTTCGGCTTAGCAGAATACATAACAGAAATACAACAGCCATGATAATCCATGTTACAACAACGGATTCATATACTGGAATTCCACCAAACAAAGGTATAGTGAACACTGTCTCGCAATTAAGTTCTTCCATAAGCCCTTCTACCAAAGCATCCATCTTATCACCTCCTTGTTTTGCGAAGCAAAATCCGAGCCTCTGCGAGGAGAGGGGATTTACCTCCTTTTTTGTGGCTTCTCTTTTCTGTTCACGGATTTTATGCCACAAAAAAAATAATGTCAAGCCTAGATTCTGCCTAGGTTTGACACTATTTACCTCTTTAATAATCGTACATTTTTAACAAAATATTATTTATGACCAGTGTTCATT
>CAVBPJ010000035.1:0-27139 GCA_963597265.1 Evtepia sp.
TTATAATCCCTGCTATATTTTGCGTCAAATTAAAATATCATTTTGATAATGCAATATCACTTTGATTAATGTAAATTGACATCATAAATATCTAAGGAGTGTTAATATGATTTCAGAAAAGATTAAGTCACTTCGTGAATCTCACAATATGACACAGTCTTCTCTCGCTAAAACTCTTGGAGTTACACGTTCTGGGGTTAATGCATGGGAGATGGGAATATCTGTTCCGTCAACACATTACATAGTTGAACTTGCAAAATACTTTGATGTTTCTACTGATTATCTTCTTGGTGTTGAACGTTCATCAACCATCAGCACAGAAGGACTTCTTGAAGATGATATACAGCTTGTCTGCCAGTTTGTAGAACACCTAAAGAAAAAGAACATATTGAATAAATCATTACATAAGTAGAAGGAGCTTTCCCAGTCACACGACTAGAAAAGCTCCTTTTTACTTATATTAACATATTAGATTATCTATACGCTCTCTCATATATACCCGCAATCTCTTCATCAGTAGTTTCCTGAGGGTCTCTTACGAATAATCTCATCATTGTTGCTCTTGCATTCTTTGCAAGTATCATTGCTTCTTCTTTCTTTATTCCGTAATCAGACATCTTAAGGTCATCAACTCCACATGCCTTCTGTAAATCAAGAAGCGCTGTAATGAAATCTTCCGGTTTAGATGCATTTTTCATTCCAAGAAAATGTGCCATATCAACGAAACGTTCATCACATACATGCTTATTAATCCAGAATGTGAAGTACTCCTTAGACAGCATGATAAGTCCTGCTCCATGAGGAAGCTCCGGGTGATATGCACTCATTGCATGCTCCATTGAATGTTGTGATATGCATGATGTTACAACCATTGAATAACCTGACATTGTGTTAGCGTATGCAACATGTTCTCTCGCTTCAATGTCATTGCCATCCTTTACTGCTCTTTCAAGGTAATGTCCGATATTTTCAATCGCGGCACGCTGAACCATATCTCCCATAAGATTATGCTTGTTGCTTATGTAACCTTCAACTGAATGGAAAAGCGCGTCAAATCCCTGATATGCTGTGAATTTCGGTGGGACTGTTTTCATAAGCTCAGGGTCAACAATTGCGTACTTTGCAAACATGCCTGCCATTCCGCCAATGCCAATCTTTTCATTAGTATCAGGATTGGAGATTACCCCTATTGTATCAACCTCTGAGCCTGTTCCCGCTGATGTAGTAATCGCAATCCAAGGAAGCATCTCATTAGGAGGTGTCATCTTGCCACCTGATGGACTGTTAGCATAGTCCCACAGATTATCTGATGGCTGAGGTATGAACATTGCCATATTCTTAGCTGCGTCCATAACTGAACCACCGCCTAATGCAACAACAAAGTCAACTCCATTCTCACGTCCAATCCTTGCACCTTCCTCAACTGCTGACTTCAGTGGATTAGCTCCTATTCCATTATAAAGCACATATGAAACACCAGCCTGTTTAAGTTCATCTATAGTTCTGTCAAGTGAGCCATTCATCTTGGCAGATTTGCCATTACTTATAACAAGAAGTGCCTTCTTACCCGGCATATCAAGTGTATGCAGCTTAGAAAGGCTTCCGCTTCCAAATACAACATTAACTGGTGAGAAAAACTGATATTCATTCATGATAATTCCTCCTTACGATAACTTTGGTAACATTATACCACCGTGATAAATGTATGTTAATTAAAAAAGCGGATAAACACAGCATTAAACTGTATCTATCCGCCTGAAATTATTCTTCTGGTATCTTAGTGTCCATGTTCTTAGGTAATACAAGATTAAGGAAAATTGCCACAATAAATACTACTGCAACACAGTTCTGTGCAAATACAGTCTCGATAATCTGTGGGAATATTGAAAAAAGATTCTCACACTGTGTAAATCCAAGACCGATACTTAGCGATAATGCTGCAATAGTGATATTTCTCTGTGAGAAACCACATTTGCTTATCATCTGCAGACCACTGACAACGATCGTTCCAAACATCATAATTGTACAGCCGCCAAGAACTGCCTCTGGCAGTGTTGATAAAAATGTACCAAAAATCGGGAATATACCCGCAAGTATCATAATTACTGCACCTGTTGCAATTGTAAATCTGTTGACAACCTTAGTCATTGCTACAAGACCTACATTCTGGCTGAATGATGTAATAGGCATACAGCCAAATACTGATGATAATGCACTGACAAAACCGTCACATGCAATCGAGCCTGATGTCTCCTCAGTAGTTGGGAATCTTCCAAGACCTGAAGAAGCAAGTGCTGATGTATCACCAATAGTTTCTGTAGCAGATACAAGGAATATAAGTACTACTGAAACAATCGCATCCGCCCTGAATTCCATCTTAAATGGCATGATATGAGGCAGTGCAATTATCTTGGTTCCTGCAAGCGCTGAGAAATCAACAACTCCCATAATTACTGCAAGAATATAACCAACAACAAGTCCGAAAAGCACTGAAAGCTGCTTGTAATAAGACTTTGCAAATATATGGAAAAGAATACAGCAAAGCAGTGTAACTGAACCTAATATCCAGTTCTCTGCTGAACCAAAATTCTCACTTCCGCTTCCTCCACCAAATGATGTTGCTCCAACTGATAATAATGAGAAACCAATTGCTGTTACAACACTGGCTGATACAATAGGTGCAATTATCTTAATCCAGTACTTGGCGAATAATCCAAGTATACCTTCAATAATACCGCCTATAAGAACAGCTCCCATAATCGTTCCATAGCCATATTTGGCTCCAATAAAGCACAATACAGAAACAAATGTAAAGCTTATTCCCATTACAATAGGAAGCCCTGAGCCTATCTTATGAAATATAGGAAATAACTGCACAAGTGTACCAATTCCGGCAATTAACATTGCACTCTGGATAAGCATTGCAAGATTATCACTGCTTAATCCACTTGCACCTCCAACTATAAGAATCGGCGCAATATTAGAAACAAACATCGCCAGAATATGTTGCAAACCAAATGGAATTGCCCTTCCTAATGGAACAGCTCCGTTCAGCTTGTATATATTACTCATTGACGCATTTTTAAAGAAGTTCTTCATCAGTTAATACCGCCAATCTTACTGTTCTCTGAAATTAATGCTGCCATCTGCTGCATCCATTCCATCAACAATAGCTATAGACTCAAGCTGGTATCCAAGATTACGTATAATCTGTCCGCCCTGCTGGAATCCCTTCTCAACTGCAATACCAATACCTTCAACAGTTCCGCCTGCCTGATTGACAATAGAGATAAGTCCCTGAAGCGCACAGCCATTAGCAAGGAAATCATCAATAATAAGTACATGGTCCTCAGGACCTACAAACTTCTTAGATATAAGCACCTGATTCTTGCACTTATGTGTAAATGATTCAACTTCGGCAGAGTACACATCACCGTCAATGTTGACGCTCTGTGACTTCTTCGCAAATACAACAGGAACATCAAAACATTCTGCAACTATACATGCAATGCCAATTCCTGATGCCTCAATCGTTATAATCTTATTAATGTTCTTTCCGGCAAATCTTCTCTTAAATTCTTCGCCCATCTGCTTGAAAAGTTTAACATCCATCTGATGATTAAGAAAACTGTCAACTTTCAAGATGTTGCCTTCCTTGACAACTCCGTCCTTCATAATTCTTTCTTCAAGAAAATTCATAGTAATGATTCCTTTCGTAAGTAAATTATTTGTCATATTATAAGAAATAATTCTATCATCACTAAGCATTGCGGTCAATCCATTTTAAGACTTAATAGCCATATTTTTTCTTCTTCGCAACAAGGAAAATTATGGTTGCAATCATAGCCAGAAGTTCTGCTGCAACTACTGACATCCACACACCTGTGAGTTTAAAAAATACTGGCAGAATAAGTACTGCTGCCACCTGAAATACAAGTGTCCTAAGGAATGATATCAATGCTGATGTAAGTCCGTCACTAAGTGCTGTAAAGAACGATGAACCTAATATTGGGAAACCTGAAAACAGGAATGAACATGAGAATATCATAAATCCAGCTACCGTTATATCAAATAATTCCTTATCATACCCGACAAATACCTGTGCAAGCGGTCTTGCAAGAATCTGTCCCAGCACAAACATTGTAAATGCTCCAACAACGATAATTCTTATGCCTTTTCCAAGAATACTCTTTAATTCCTTCTTATTGCCAGATCCGTAATTGAATCCTACAATAGGAGCACTACCTACAGAATATCCCATGAATATTGCCTGAAATATGAAATTAACATACATAACAACACCATAAGCTGCAATTCCATTCTCTCCGGCATATTTCATCAACTGCATATTGTAAAGCATACTTACAAGGGACGCTGACACATTGTTCATGAATTCAGATGCACCGTTAGACGCTGCTTTACCAAGTATTCTGATATCAAATCTAAACTTTGTTAATCTTAAAAGGCTTGTATTCTTTTTCATAAAATACACAACCGGAATTGCACCTCCGACAAGTTCACTCATCGAAGTTGCAAGTGCTGCACCTACAAGTCCCCATCTGAATCCTGCAACGAAAAGTGCATCAAGCACCATATTGGTAACACCTGCTGCCACAGTCACATACAGACCAAGCTTAGGCTTTCCTGCCGTTGCAAACAGACACTGGAACTCAAACTGCAATATATAAAACGGTAGTGCAGCAACAATAATTCTTCCATATAACACACAGTCATTAAGAAGCTTTCCTTCTGCACCAAGCATCATGGCAACCGGTCTTATAAAGATAACACCAAGCAGTCCTAATACAACACCGCACATTGCTGAAAATGCTACTATAAACGAGAAAATCTGACTAGCCTTCTCTTTCTTTCCCTCACCAAGTGACATTGCAATAAGTGCGCCGCCACCTGTTCCAAACATGAATCCGACACAGCCAAGAATCATAAGCACCGGCATAATCAGATTCACTGCTGCAAATGATGTTTTACCCACAAAGTTAGAAACAAACAATCCATCAACGACGCCATATATAGATGTAAATATAAGCATAACAATTGAAGGCATTGTAAATCTCATAAGCTTCTTATACCCAAAATGGTCTGATAATTTAATCTCTTCTTTCATTATATTTCCTCCAGTTTTTCTTTAAGCATATTAAGATACCTTTCGGTCAGCGAAAGATACTGCTGCACTTCTTCTTTCGTCCACGACTCCATAATCTCATTCTCAATCTTCATAATCTTAGCGACAGTATTTTCTGCCAGTTTCATGCCCTTATCAGTAAGCTTTGCGTTCTTATTCCTGCCATTCTGCTGTTTTAAGATAACCACTTCTTCCTTTTCCAGCTTCCTTAACGCAGAGTTGACAGTCTGCTTCGCAAGCCCTGAAAAGCTGCATATTGTCTGTAGGGAACACTCCCCTCCCATATCACTTAAAGTATATAGTACAAGCATTGCACTGTCGGATAATCCCACCTTTAATGCAAGCTCATGATAAGTATTGTCTGTCTCACCTATAAGATAGGTAAATCTGTGCATTTCCTTTGATGTATGCATATTATCTCCTCCTCAATAAGTTTAATACATTTATACAAAAATAGTACGAAATCATACTTAAGCAGCTCTGCTAGCATAGTATGATTTCGTACTATTGTCAAGGAAATATTTTATTAAATAATCACTTCTGTCTTGCCATTGCAATCTGGTCAGGAGTTATAGGAAGCTCGTAGAATCTCTTTCCTGCCGCATGGCTTAATGCATCTGTAATTGCAGGAAGCGGTGTATTAATTACAACCTCTCCGATTGATTTCGCACCAAAAGGACCTGCATTCTCATAGCTGCTCTCAAACTCAACATTAATATGTCCGATATCCATTCTTGATGGAATCTTGTACTGTAAAAATGAGTTCTCATACAGCTTACCTTTGTCTGAATATGTGATATTCTCCGACATCGTCATTCCGATTCCCTGTAATATACCGCCTTCTGCCTGTACTCTTGCAAGGTTAGGATTAACAGGAGTTCCACAGTCAACACATGCGTCATACTCAACAACACGGCTCTCACCTGTAAGAAGGTCAACCTCAACCTCCGCTGCACCTACCATGAACGGTGGCGGTGAGATAGGTGATGTATGTGTGTTAGTAACTGAAAGTGCTATATCGTTACCGCACATAGATGCTGTTGCAATATCGGCAAGAGTTACACGTTTGTCCTTATTCTCACCTGATTCGCATATTACTTTCTTACCGTCAAATGTGACATCACATTTATCACAGCCTATCATCTTGGCACCCAGCTTTTCAATTCTGTCTCTAAGTTCTAATGCACATTTTTCAACAGCCTTACCGGTTACATAAGTTGTACTTGAAGCATATGAACCTGAATCATAAGGTGATATATCCGTATCTGCGCCGAACACACTTATATCGTCTGTGCTGCATTCAAGAACTTCTGCTGCAATCTGTGCAAGTATTGTATCACAGCCTGTTCCCATATCAGCAGCACCAATATTCATTGTGTATACACCCTCGTCATTAAGCTTTAATGTTGCACTGCCGACATCAACTCCTGATATACCTGAGCCCTGCATTGCCATGCCCATTCCGACAAAACGTGCCTTGGTATCAGAAATCTTTCTCATTGGATATTTCTCATCCCATTTAATCATTTCTTTAACCTTTGCAAGGCATCTGTCAAGCGCGCAGCTTGTATTAACCTGTCCATAGTAAGCAGGCATTACATCGCCCTCTTTTACTATATTCTTAAATCTGAGTTCAAAAGGATCCATATGGAGTCTGTCTGCCAGTTCATTTACAGCCGACTCAACTGCAAAAAGTCCCTGAGTCGCACCATATCCTCTGTAAGCACCTGCTGACATTATATTAGTATATACAACATCACTGACAAATCTGAACGCTTCTGCCTTTCCATATAATGGAATTGACTTGTGGCCTGAAAGACCTACTGTCGTAGGACCATGCTCGCCATAAGCACCCGTATTAGATAATGTGTATAAATCTATTCCTTTTACTATACCATCCTTAGTTGCGCCAAGTCTTACATGCATCTGCATTTCATGTCTTGGTGAAGATGCTGAGAGTGATTCCTCCCTTGAAAATATAATCTTAGACGGTTTCTTGGTTTTCCATGTAACAAATGCAGGATATATCTCTGAAACAGAAGACTGTTTTGCTCCAAATCCGCCTCCGATTCTCGGCTTGGTAACTCTTATCTTAGATGGAGATATTCCAAGTGCATGTGAGATAATTCTTCTGCAATGGAAAACTATCTGTGTAGAGCTTACAACATGAAGTCTTCCATAAGTATCTATTGTACAGAAAGTTCTGAAAGTCTCCATCATGCTCTGCTGACACGCCTTGGTATGATATGTCCTGTCAATCACAATATCACACTCATCTAATACCTTGTCGATATCTCCGTTGCTGCTCTCATCATGCGCACAGAGATTCCTTTTATTATCAGCTCCAACCGGGCATAATGCTTCCCAGTTATCTTCCGGGTGGACAAGAACCTTATTATCCTTTGCCTTGGTAAAATCAAGAACCGGCTCAAGCACTTCATATTCTGTCTTAATAAGCTTCATTGCCTTATCAACACAGCGTTCATCAGCACCCGCAACAATGGCAACAGGGTCACCTATGAATCTTACATGCTTATCAAGAATAAGCCTGTCATATGGGCTTGGCTCAGGATATGTCTGACCTGCACATGTGAATCTTTTCATATTCTGGTCAACATCTTTATATGTAAATATTGCCTCAATTCCCGGCACTTTCATCGCAATATCAGTATTAATATTCTTTACAAATGCGTTGGCATATGGTGAGCGGAGAAGCTTTACCACAAGGCAGTCCTTCGGTGCAATATCATCTGTATACACCGGCTTTCCAAGAAGCAGTTCCATCGCATCTTTCTTTCTGATAGCTTTATTAACCGACTTCATTTATTCTGCCTCCTTTGCTTTCTTTGCCTCAAGGAAATTCATAATTCCTCTTAACTGTCCTTCATAGCCTGAACATCTGCACAGATTTCCAGATAGGAATTCTTTTATCTCATCTTCATCAGGATAAGGATTCTCCCTGAAAAGTGCCAGTGCATTCATAACAAATCCCGGGTTACAGAATCCGCACTGCTCTGCTCCCTGGTCTGCTATAAATGTGACAAATTCAGAAGCCTCCTCCTGTAATCCTTCAAGCGTTGTAATACTGCATTTGTCTGCTCTTGCTGCAAGAACTGAACATGAAAGAACAGGCTTATCGTTAAGAAATACCGTACATAAGCCACAGTTAGAGGTTTCACAGCCGCATTTTACGCTATAGCAGCCATGCTCCCTCACGAATTCATAAAGCGTCATGTCTGCCGCAATATCTGCTTTGACAGATTTTCCATTCAACTTAATATCAACTAACATATATTCTCCAATCCGTAATCACATATTAATCTCTGTTAATATTCTGAAGTGCCCTGCCTGCAAGAACTCCTGCAAGATGGCTTCTGTACTCAGCACTTCCTCTCATATTGCCCGATGTAGGCACATTTGTCTTAACAAATGTACTGAATTCTTCTATAGACTTCTCATTAATTCCGCCTGCAAGAATTCCTTCTGTATCTTCAACAACAATTGCTCTTCCCGGTCTTGCACCTATGCAGATATTACAGACTCCTGTATCTTTAAACTTAACTCCTGCACATGTAAGTACCGGCAAATCTGTTTCTGTAATTCTCACAGCTTCATAAAACATATGCACCGGTCTTTTCTTAACAATAATATTAACAACAATATCTCTGTCATAATCACGGACAGCATACTCAGCTAATGGAACAATGCCTCCCTTATACAATTCAACATATGAATCAAGCCCGATTAAAAGTGTAAGCACATCTGAAAATCCATATCTTCCATATATACTTCCACCGACAGTTGCAAGATTCCTGAACTGTACCCCTACAATATGTCTTAAAGCCTCTTTGGCACAGCCCTCTGTATATTCATTAAATTCCTCATGAACCTCTAACTGTCTCAAAGTAGCCATACAGCCAATCTTAAATTCTTCATCAGATTCCTCAATCTTATCAAGACCAAGCCCTGACATATCAATAGCTGTATTCATTCTGTTGTCGCCCATACGCATCCACATCATACCGCCGACAATACGGTTGGCTTTCTTCTGATTAAGCTCATAGGCTTCTTCGAGGGTTTCTACTTTCTTATAATTCTGTATAGTAAGCATAAAAACTCCAATCTATTTATTAGTGATATGAACAACGGACGGCTGTGGCATGTGGAAACCCGATGCCTGCAGGTGACGGCTCTCATGGCAGCTTAGCTTAGCGGGAGTAAATGCCGTCATCTGCAAAGTTTATTAGTGTGCAGAAAATCAAACGCGCTCCGCTTGAACGAGATTTTCTGCACACATCTTATGCATATAACGGCATAACTCCCGCACAGCACGCTGCAAATCGAGCCATCACTTGCAGACATCGGGTCTCCACCCGCCACAACCTGTCTGCCGACACTCACTATTAAATTCTTTACTCACCAAGAAATCGATAAATAATCTCATTCTCTTTCCTTATATAAATATAACGACTTGTAAAACCCATGTCAATCTGATAAAATTCACTCGCTAATATTTATACAAACCAATTCACAGAAAGGATTTAACATGAAAAACTTTAAAAGATTAACCGCCCTCTTCTTAGCAATGCTCATGCTCGTATTTACTGTAGCATGTGGCAATTCTACAACTGCTAATAAGGGCACAGAAGAAACTACTACTTCAGCATTTGACGTAATGTCACAGTTTAATGAGATTGGCGTAAGCTATCCTCTTACTGTAACTGACCAGGCTGGAAGAACCGTAACATTTGAGAAGGCTCCAGAAAAGATTGCATCTTCTTACTACATTTCTACAAGCCTTCTCCTTGCACTTGGATTACAGGACAAGCTTGTCGGAATCGAAGCCAAGGCCAACACAAGAAATATTTACAAGCTTGCAGCACCTGCAATCGTAAGCCTTCCTAACATGGGAACAGCTAAGGAATTCAACACAGAAGCATGCGTTGCTGCTGCACCTGATGTTGTATTTCTTCCAATGAAGTTAAAAGCAACTGCTGATACTCTTGAAAGTCTTGGAATCAAGGCTGTTGTTGTTAATCCTGAAGACCAGTCACTCTTAGAGGAGTGCATAACTCTTGTCGGAAAGATTACTAACACTGTAGGACGCGCTGAGGCACTTAACAACTCAATTGAGACATTTTTAGCTGACAACAAGGCTAATGTTGCCAGTGAGAATACTCCTTCTGTATATCTTGCAGGTAACAGCTCTGTTCTCTCAACAGCAGGAAGCAAGATGTATCAGGATACTCTGCTTACTAACGCTGGCGGAAAGAATGTTGCTTCTGAACTTACAGATACTTACTGGGCAAATGTTTCTTATGAGCAGATTCTTGCATGGAACCCTGATTACATCGTTATCGCCGCTGATGCAACATACTCAGTCGATGATATCTTAAACGATGCTAATCTTGCCGGCTGCAATGCTGTAAAGAATAAAAATGTAGTAAAACTTCCTAACGATATTGAAGCATGGGATTCTCCAGTTCCTGGAAGCTTCCTTGGAAGTATATACATTGCTTCTGTTCTTCACCCAGAAAAGGTAACTAAAGATTTCTACGAGACATGTGTAACTAAATTCTATGAAAGTTTTTATGGATTTACACCTGCTAAATAATTAAGGATGATTTATGTTCAAGAATATTAACAATTACAGGAACAAAATTATACTTTTATCTGTCATGTGGGCACTGCTTCTTATAGCAGTGTTTACATGGTCAGTTCTTACCGGACAGTATCCACTTACATTAAAAGGACTGCTGTCAGGTGACACTATGTCAATTATGGTCTTTGAAAGACTGAGACTCCCACGCGCAATTATGGGTATTATCGGAGGCTTTGGTCTTTCAATATCTGGTTATGTATATCAGATGATATTTAAAAATCCACTGGCATCACCTGATGTCGTTGGTGTTTCTTCCGGCGCAAGTGCCGGCGCAGCTTTTGCTATAGTTGCGGTTTCGTCTTTAACCCCTATTGTTTCAATATCCGCATTTGCCGGAGGAATAATTGCCCTTGTAATCACTTTGCTTGTGGCTTATCTTGTTCCTGGCAGAAACAGTTACACAATTGTACTTGCTGGTATTGCCATTCATTCTGTAGCACAGACAATTCTTATGTTTCTTAAACTTGCCGCAGACCCTGAAAAACAACTTGCTTCTATTGAATACTGGATCATGGGAAGCCTTAACGGTGTTTCAAAGGACAGCCTTGCTATTCCTTTCTTTGTAACATGCGCAGGCTTTATAATCATGACTTTATTATACAGACAGATTCTCATTCTCTCGATAAGCGAGGATGAAGCTGCCGCACTCGGTGTCAATGTCACAATTCTCCGTTTTATCATATTAATAATTGCAACATTAATTGTTTCATCAATCATATGTGTAACAGGACTTATCAGCTTTATTGGACTTATTGCACCTCACATTGCCCGGTTACTTACAAAACGCAATGACAGATTCACATACATATCAAGCGGACTGGCAGGTGCCATCATCATGACACTGGCTGATATATTTGCAAGAAGTGTATCATCATCAGAACTTCCTGTAAGCATATTTACATCACTCCTTGGTGCACCGCTGCTTATAATCCTGCTTATTAAAGCTAATAAAAAGGAGGTTTCATAATGTCCGATTTATTCAATCCTAACTTTTCAGTATCAGATATTTCTGTACATTATGGCAGCAAATGTGCTGTACACAATGTAAATTTTAATATACAGCCCGGACAGCTTACTGCAATTATTGGCAATAACGGATGCGGTAAAACCTCTCTTATAAGAGCTGTCATGAATCTTGTTAAACATAGCGGAAAATGTATGCTTGGAGAACTTCAACTTGAAAACATGTCTGTCAAGAAAAGAGCCGGCATGATAAGTTACATTCCACAAAGAACCGGAATAAGCGTAAGTATGACTGTAAGAGAAGTGTGTCTGCTCGGATTTAATCCACAGCTTCACATGCTTGAATCATACAATTCCGACATGAGACATCGTGCTGATAAAGCCATTGATTCTGTTGGCCTTGCCGGATTATATGACACAGATTTTCTGACACTCAGCGAAGGTCAGAAGCAGTTATGCATACTCGCACGCACACTTATAGAAGATTCTGCACTTCTGCTTCTTGATGAACCTGACAGTGCACTAGATTTTTCTAACCGCCATATGCTTATGCAGCATATAAGAAATATTGTTTCTGATAACAAATGTGCTTTAATGTGCATACACAGTCCTGAACTGGCACTTGAATACTGCGACAGAATACTTCTTATGAAAGATGGTAATATTGCTTCAGACATTGATGTACATACCGCCAGCCTTTCAGAAATCAATGAGAAAATGTCTCTTATATATGATAATATTAATGTTACTGAATGTACTGATTCCAACGGAAAAGTACACAGAATAGTTCTTGCTTTGTAATAGGGGGATTTTATGGATAATTCTTATTTGGATGCAGAGGCTGTAATTACATTTTTCAAGATGACAGGGAGAAAACACCTCTTCATAACAGGCAGCCGCGGCAGTGGAAAATCATACCTTGTTGACAACATATTAAAGCATATGTCCGATTCTTTCAATCTGCTACAGAGCCATAGAACGGATACTCCACAGGTTGTAATTAAATCTAATCTTGTTTCTGACAATAAAGAATTTGTGGTTGGTGTACCCCGTACATCCGGCATTAACCCAGAATCTAAAGGCAATAATATGACAATTATTGAAGATGGATTTATTAATTGTGCAATTCCAGCTATTAACACACATCTTAATACAACCCCTGAAAAGTTATTTGTTATTGACGAACTTGGTTATCTTGAAAGTTCATGTGTTCCATTTCATCAAACAGTTGAAAAACTGCTTGATAATTCACATGTAATTGCTGTAATAAGAAAACAATCCACAGAATTCTTAAACAGAATCTGTAATAGAAATGATGTTCTCATCATTGATATTGACGATACATTTGAATCGCTTGCCTGCATTATCATGGCATCCGGCATGTCAAAACGATTTGGCTCTAATAAGCTGATTGCTGACTTTAACGGACGCACTCTTTTTGAAAATGCGTTATCTATAAGCCATTTTGCAGGCTTTGGTGATACTCTTGCCGTAACCCGCCATGATGAAGTTGTCCGTATATGTGAAGATAAGAATATACATTTTCTACGACACGACATGCCATACAGAAATGAAATGATTCAGCTTGGAGTTTCCAGGATTCTTGAAAATTCAGCTTCTTCAGGTAAACCGCAGCCACAGGGAATACTTTTTCTGCCGTCAGACCAGCCGCTTATTACGCAAACAAGTCTGCAGCTTCTATGCCTTACATTTATTTATTATGATGATAAGATATGCCGGCTTTCTTTCAATGAAACTGCTGGTTCTCCATGTATATTTCCTGCCAGATATTATGATGAACTTCTCACGCTTCCTGAGAAAAAAGGCGGCGGATTCTTAACTAAAAAATATCCCGCACAGGTTGTGTTAGTTCCTGTACGGGATGAATATGAACTATATGATATTGATACTCCTGACGACCTTACTCGTCTTTTGAAGTATCTTCATTAGCTGGTTTGCTCTTAGGCAGTATTATATTAAGTAATATTGCCACAAATGCTGCAGGTACGATACCTGACTCACCAAACATAAGCTGTACTGCCTGTGGTGTATGTGCAAGAATTGCAGGGCTTACACCCATTCCATAACCTACACCAAGTGCAACTGAGACAATTGAAAGTCTTCTCGCATCAAGTGGTTCTTTAGTAATAAGCTGTATACCGCTTACTATAATTGAAGAGAACATCATAACTGCCGCACCGCCAAGTACTGACTGTGGCATGATTGATATAAGTGCTCCAAGCTTAGGTATAAGTCCGCATAATATAAGGAATACCGCACCTGATGCAAGTGCAATCCTGTTGACAACCTTAGTCATCGCAACAAGTCCTACATTCTGACTGAATGATGTATTAGGAAGTACACCAAATACAGCAGCAAGTGTTGAACCAATACCATCACACATTACACCACCAGAAAGTTCCTTATCTGTTGCCTCTCTTCCCATTCCACCTTCCATAACACCTGAGATATCACCAACAGTCTCTACTGCTGTTACAACGAACATAACAAGTACAGGAAGTATTGCTCTTAAATCAAACACTGGCTTGACTGGCATAAACTTTGGAATTGCAAACCATTTGGCTTCTGCTACTTTGTTCCAGTTAAGCACCCATGATTTCGTATATTCAACTCCATCAGCTGTAACTGCTGTATGTGGAAGAACAAATCCCATGATAATTGCAACAATATAACCTACAATAATTCCAACAAGAATTGCAGATGAACTAAGATACCCCTTAGTCCAGTGCTTAACAAATAATATAACTACAAGTACAACAAATGCTAAGAAAAGATTCTCCATTGAACCGAAGTCCTTAGCTGAACTTCCTCCGCCAAATGAATTGATACCTACTGATATAAGTGACAATCCAATTGAAAGAACTACCGTTCCTGTTACTACTGATGGGAAGAATTTTCTCAACGGCTTAATAAATGCACCAAGTACAGTCTCGAATATACCACCTATAATAGATGCTCCCATAATTGCACCATAAGCTAATATTCCGCCACCCATAATCTTGGTAACACTACTGAATACTCCGATAAATCCTGAACTTGTACCCATAATAATAGGCACCTTACCACCAATAGGTCCAATTGAGAATAACTGAATAAGTGTTACAATACCAGCAATAATCATTGCGTTCTGTAAAAGTGCAACCTGAATTGATGCATACTCACTTCCTGCTCCGATTCCGCATGCTCCTGTGATAATAAGCAATGGGGTAAGATTACCGACAAACATTGCCATTACATGCTGAAGTCCAAGCGGTATTGCCTGTTTCAGTGGAAGCTTTCCATTAAAATCATAAGCTTCCGGCATAAGTGCTTTGATCTTTTTCATAAGTCCTCCAGATATTTATAAAAATTTTATAAAGCACTAATACTATAATTCAAAATGCATGTATTGGCAATATTTTCAAGTCATTTCTAATTATTTTCAAATTGTTTTTAATCTAAGATTTTACCGTCAATCGAAATTGTTACAACCTGCCATGGAATAAACTTTCCACTGTTCTGTAATGCAGTCTTTGCAGCATATTCAAGACCACCGCAGCAAGGAACTTCCATTCTCACAATAGTAACGCTCTGAATATTATTGTTACTTATTATCTGTGTAAGCTTCTCGCTGTAATCAACATCATCAAGCTTAGGACAGCCGATAATAGTAATCTTTCCCTTCATGAATTCCTGATGCATATTGGCATATGCGTATGCTGTACAATCCGCTGCAATTAAAAGCTTTGCTCCGTCAAAATATGGTGCATTAACCGGCACAAGCTTAATCTGGCATGGCCACTGTGCAAGCTGGGATTCTGGCACAACCGGGGCTGCTGTGTTTCCAGACTGTGATTCCTGCTGTCCTGACATATTCACTGCATGTCCAGCTGTATGTCTGGCTGCCGGATTTCCTGCCTCCGCATTTGCCTGTGTGTTTCTATTAAACTGTCTCATCATGCTTCCCGGACAGCCTGAAAAATGTGGTTTCGCTGCCGCTTGACTTCCAGCAACAGCATGAGCTCCCGCATGTGTCTGACCATGTGCTGCCTGCTCCTTCGCTGCTTTATTGGCAAGAACCGCAGCCTCATCATATGCAGCCGCTTCTCTTTCTACAAATGAAATTGCTCCTGTAGGACACTGCGGAAGACAATCCCCAAGACCATCGCAGTAATCGTCTCTCATAAGTCTTGCCTTTCCATCAACCAAGCCGATTGCGCCCTCGTGACAAGCTGTCACACATGCTCCGCAACCATTACATTTATCCTCATCAATATGAATAACTCTTCTTATCATCACTCAATCCTCCTGTGTTCTCATTGATTTCGTGATTAAAGAATAATATAATGAGCATAATAAATATGTTGTTTTAACCACATTTTAAAAATTTATTAAAAATGTGCTTTAAGTCAGAAAATTGGATTTTACCAAGCATATAAGGAGAGCTTATGGCAATTATTAAATCACCAATATTTAAAAACATTACTGAATCTGAAATATCAGAAATGACCGCAGCCGGATTTCTTCGTGCTAAAAAATTCCGTAAGAATTCGTTCATATATCATGTAACAGATGTTGTTCACGAGATTGGAATTGTTGCATCAGGGCAGGTAACTATTGAATATATCGACTTGTGGGGAAACAAAGCCATCATGAGCAATATTACTCCCGGACATGTATTTGCCGAGACATATGCCCTGACTGGCGAACCTCTCATGGTAGATGCGGTTGCTTCTGAAACGAGTGTGATTCTTTTTCTTGATATGAATAAATTAATAGATTCTCAGTTCAAAAATACACATTTTAAAGATACAATCCTTAACAACCTGTTGCACATTTCCATTCAGAAGAATCTTACCCTGTCTAACCGGATATTCTGCACATCACCTAAGACAATCCGCGAAAGACTTCTTATATATCTATCTAATGAGTCAAGAAAAGCTGGCAGTCAGGAATTCGTAATTCCATTCGACCGCCAGCAGCTTGCCGATTATCTTAATGTTGACCGTTCCGCTCTTTCCAAAGAACTTGGAAAAATGCGTGATGAAGGGCTTATTGAATTCAGAAAAAATGTATTTCACCTGCTTAGCATTTGTTAAGAATTCTGTTCTATAAAGCGTTTCACCACTGGCCTTATCGGTGGTGAAATGTTATCCAGCTCAACCTCATCAATATTAAAGAACTTCAGTTCCTCAATCTCTTCTTCCTGTCTCTTTAATTCTCCGTGGTATTTCCTGCACACATATATAATCTCAATATTAGACACCTCATCACCATTCGGATACACATAATGCACCTCCGGGCCGGAATTCACCATAAAGAATTCTATCTCATCTGCGATAAGCCCTGTCTCCTCAAACAGCTCTCTTCTTGCACAGTCCTCCACTTTCTCATCAAGTTCAATAGAACCTCCGGCATATCCCCATTTGTGATTATCTGTACGCTTTCCTAATAAAATCTGGTTCTTTTCATTCACTATTATTATACTTGCGGCGCACTGCATGAGCGTTCTATGTCCTACAAGCTTTCTTAAATCCATTATGTAACTTGGCATGTGGACTCCTTTCTTGGGTAAATCTTCATACTTTGTTTAGATGATTATCATCATAACGAGGCTTCTTGCTCCTGTCAACGTGGATACAATGGATGTAATTATTTCATTTAATTTTTTTGCCGTAAACGGCATTTTTGTAAACTGTATATAATTATATATTACGGCATTATTCTAATTCCCATTTAAAGTCACAAATTGTGACTTTAGAAATTCTTTTTGCATTTAATTTCATATAAGATGGCTTAACAAAAATAGAAACTACCTTTGATGAAGATACTGTATGGCTTTCTTTAGACCAGATGGCAGAACTGTTTCAGAGAGACAAATCAACCATTTCCAGACACATAAAAAATATATTTCAAGAGGGAGAATTTGTTCAATCATCAACTGTTGCAAAATTTGCAACAGTTCAAACCGAAGGAACACGTACTGTAGAAAGAAATATTGATTATTATAACCTTGATGTCATTATCTCTGTCGGATACCATGTAAAATCTCTTCGTGGAACACAATTTCGTATATGGGCTATGGAAATTTTAAAAGAATATATGAAAAAAAAGATTTGCACTAGATGATGACAGACTCAAACGATTAGGTGCTGGAAATTACTTTGATGAATTGCTTGCCCGTATCAGAGATATCCGTTCCTCTGAGAAAGTTTTCTGGCGAAAAGTACTGGAAATCTACGCAACCAGCATAGACTATGATCCTCGTGCAGAAAGCTCTGTACTGTTTTTTAATTTCCATTTTGTAATTCGTTTACACATCACTTTTAAAAGTTCCCTACAAATAACATTTTCTCTATGAATTTCCCCTCAAACTTTTTCTATAGGAATAATCTGACTAGTATCAATATCTATTGAATTAACAACATACACTTTTGATTCTATTACATCATATACTCTAGTTTTCTCATTAACATCAAATAACAATACATTGATACCTGTTTTTGAAACAGCACTATTGAATTTTATACCATCATATCCAAGTTTCTTAATATATTCACAGAGAAATTGTGTAGGAACATAATCTATTGGATTGCCAAAATTAGGCTTAGAAAATTCCTCTGAAATTCTGTGTAAATCTGCAACTATAGAATACTCCCCCTCCTTTAATTCTTTAGGTGAATATGTAAAATCAAATAGTTTTGCATCTCTTGTTATTTCTATAGTTGCTATATTATATGATTTCTGCATTTGTGGACGCATTTCTAATATTGCTGTTTTAATATCTTTTGCAGTATATAAATAACTTATTCCTTTAGGATTGGCTCTCCCCTCTTTTGCATATTCATTCGGTGGTGCATCAGAATTACTTTTATCATAACCATAAAAACTAGTTTCCTTTTTAAACAGATTATCAATTTTTTCTGTAATTCTTTTACTCTTCTCACTATCCCCGCATAAATATATAGTTGCAATATTCATTGCAGATTCATAAGAAATATCTGCGGTATCAAATCCTAAATTTGAAAACTCCTCTTTCATTATTTGAGACAAAGCTATTACTAAATCATTTTTTAAAAAATCTTGTTCTGAATATTCTCTTGCACGATATAATGTATCACCTTTGGCAATAGTACATGTCGCCTTTTCTGCAATATTGGATATCTTTTTTAATAATTCACTTTCTGGGAAAAATCTGTTTCTAGTTTTTACTTCTTCTGCAAAACTTTCCCAAAGTTTTTGCGTATCATAATCAACATACATTAACAGAATGAAAGCCATCATAAGCCAATATATCGTTTTATAATCAGAATCCTTAAACATCTGTATATCCTTGTATTTTGATGCAAAATCCAGCATTTCTTCTTTTGTAACAAATGTCAATTCAGTATTTGAAAAATTTTCCTCTTTTTTCCAAAATCGAAACAAACTTTCCTCCTCACTACATATATATCATGTTGTTAACATCCCCACGCTTTCAAATCCAAAACACTTTCTCTTTGAAACTGTTTTTCAAACTTTTTAATGTCTTTCATAATACACTCATTTAACAAAACAACTTTTGTATAAATTACATATTCTAATTTCAAAGACTATTATTCACTAGCATGGTAAACCTCGAGCTATATCATCACATTACAAAAATCTTTGATTTAATATGTTTTTCTCCCCAGCAGACACACAGTCTCCACATGCCCCGTATTAGGAAACATATCAACACAGCAACACTTCTCCACCTTATACCCTCTCGCCTGCAGAGTAACAAGATCACGGGCAAGCGAAGTAGGCTTACATGAGATATACACCATTCTGTCAACACCATAATCAATAATCTTCTCAAGTGCTTTAGGGTGGATTCCATCACGAGGTGGGTCAAGCACGATGAAATCAGGCTTAATTTCAATATTATCAAGTGCCTTTAAGACATCATCTGCAATGAACTCACAGTTAGTAAGACCATTCTGAGCTGCATTCTTCTTGGCTGCCTCAACAGCTTCCGCAACAATCTCAACACCGATGACCTTGCTGGCAACCGGAGATAACATCTGCGCAATCGTACCCGTACCTGTATACAGGTCATATATAACCGGTTTTTCTTCCCCAAATCCCCCACAAAGCACATACTCTCTCGCCTTAGAGTAAAGCACCTCAGCGCCAAGAGAATTAGTCTGGAAGAATGAAAACGGAGTTATCTTAAAACGCAGTCCAAGAAGCTCCTCCTCAATATAATCCTGACCATACAGAAGCTCAGTTCTTTCATTAATTACTGCGTCTGCAAGGCTGTCGTTAAATGTGTGAAGAACACCTGTAAGAGTTCCTTTGTATTCGATTGATGTCAGACGGTTTACAAGCTCTGTGAAATCATGCTCAATCTGAGTTGTTGTAACGATATCTACAAGAATCTGACCTGTCTTTACTGACTTTCTAACAAGAAGATGGCGAAGATACCCCTCGTGACTCATCTTATGCTGGAAAGGAAGCTCCTTCTCAATTGCATAGTCCTGAACACATGTAAGAATCTTTCTATAATCCTCATCAATAATCTTACATTCTGTAACCGGAACGATATCATACATGCTGTTTCGTTTGTGAAGTCCGAGTGCAAGCGGTCCGTCCTTGTACTCATCGCCAAATGAAAACTCCATCTTATTGCGGTATTCCTCTGTGACCGGACTTCCGATTATCCCCTCAAATGGAAGCTCACCCTCTACAACTTCACTGAGAAGCTTTTCCACCTGCGCGCTCTTAATCTTTAACTGTTCCTCATAAGCTACTGTCTGGTAGGTACAGCCACCACATTTGCCAAAATGT
The DNA here is from genome assembly GCA_963597265.1 of Evtepia sp. GTDB lineage: Bacteria > Bacillota > Clostridia > Lachnospirales > Lachnospiraceae > Lachnospira. Next base: position 20,580 of record CAVBPJ010000035.1, read on the forward strand.
GGACATGCCGGGTTGGTTTCAAGCGGACTCTTCTCAACAACTTCCATAAGTCTGCCTTCGCAGTGTCCCTTTCTTTTCTTGTTCACGCAGAATCTGACAGTCTGACCTGGAATTGCATTTTTGACAATAGCCTTTTCCTTCTGTCCGTCCTCATCTGTCACCCACACTGTCGCCTTGTTTGGGAAATCAACCTTTTCAACTTTACCTTCGTATACGCTTCCTTTTTTCAATCTATACTCCATTCCGCACATGAATTGTGCCTGTTATTAACATATTCATAGTTTCTGGCAGCACATATTCACATAACGGCATACCTTATATAATTTTATCAGAAAAATGTACTAAAGTATAGTAGTCACATTTACTCCGCCACACTGACATTCTTTGCCTGCACCAGACTATGAATTCTGTCAAATACTTTGTCACACAGCCATGTATAAGCTGCTCCGGCTGCATTTAGTCCTATACGGAGTGCAACTGCATAAGGCATTCCAAAAAGCCCCGAAGCAATTGATAATGCGCCAAATGTGTTAAAAGCTGTCTGCCATGCATAACCAGCGGAATATCCGACTCCGATACCGCCTATCATGCCTATATATGGATACATTGATTCTGGCAGAACTATATACATTACCGCAAAAATCGCACAGCCAACCACATTAAACAATGCTCTGCTGCCAATTCTCTTATCAACATCTTTAGAAAATGGCAGACACACCGACATACACGCAATTCCAATCCACATAGCCCTCGGCAGTCCCATCAGCGAAACAACCAGCATAGCGCTTGATACGATAAATGTAAGCTTGATATACCATCTCGTTCTCGCTGAATTAATATTAAACTCCTTAAACAAATCCCAGAAAGTTCTTCTGTATGGTCTGTTCTTCTGATTCTTATAGAAAATAATCATGCAGATAACCATTCCAGCAAGCAGTCCCACAACTCTCATCATATATTCATGCCCTGTGACATCATAACCCTGCAGCAGAAGATATCCAAGAACGAAAGTTGAATGATTGTACATAATTACATTGTGGCAGCCCATTATCATAAGAAGCATAATGCACACAACATTTATTACAAATGCAGCAACTGGTGGTACGATATTGGATACCCTCGGTCCTGCTATCAATATCGCATATATTCCCATTATAGAAATCAAACCGTGTGATGTCTTAATTCCGAAATCCGCCTGTCTTAATACCAGCACCGCAAGAAGCACTGTAACTCCAACAACGCTGTTATTATTCCCAAGCAGCTTGCTAAATACCGTAACAACTGCAACGCAGAATATCATAACCAGATAGACCTTGAAATTATATATAAGAATATGTCTTCTTTTCTCTTTAGAATCCTGTGTGTTCTTAATAAGCTGTTTTGAACCAGCTGAGCTTAACTGTAACTCCTGATAAAATGTCATAAATCCCTGATGTCCTTTCCTCCCCCTTAAATTTTGCTTAATGACAGGGTTGAGTAATATAACACTGATTACGCATCAATGTCAATTAAGAAACAATAAAATATTGAACATAAAAAAGCCACAGCCACTGACATATCCTTTCGGACACATCAGACCGGCTGTGGCTTTCATGCAAATCACTATTAGTCTAATTCATTCTTTCTACATTGATTGCTTCTTGATTACTTCTCGATGTCTTCATCCTCGAAATCATCATCAAAATCTTCGTCTTCAAAATCATCATCATCAAAGTCATCTAAATAATCTGGTGTAAAATATCTGTATACAGCATAAGCGATACCAGCAACTGCTGCAACTGCACCAACGATAGCAAGAACAGCTATGATAATTGTGCTGCACTTCTTACAGCATTTCTTATCTTCTTCTTCCTTCTTGCTAATAAGTTCTCCTAATTTAGTAGCTGCGATAAGCTCATCTAATTTGTCTTTACTCATAACAATATCTCCTTTCAGATCACGGATTTAATAAATGTATTATAGCATAGCGTTAAACATTTGTCATTATAGTTTTTTAAGTCTGGCAAATCCTGCCAGCATTTTCTTCTGTCCGTACTCTGCGAATTCAACTGTTACCATATAGTCTCTTGCTGAATCTTCTATCGCAAGTACCTTTCCTTCGCCGAATTTCACATGGCTTACCATATCACCGACACTGTAGCCAAGTCCTCCTGAGGATTTGGCACTTATGTCTGCACCTCTGCTTATACTTCCCTTAGAGCTTCCACCAGAAGCTGATGAAACGCCAGAACTTCTTGCAGCACCTATGACATTTCTTGAAGATAAGCCGCTTCGTGTAGGCACTCCTGCATAAGCACTTCTTACCGAATCTGCCGGAGTCTTTCTCTTCTCTGGTTTCTTAAGGTCAAATAATTCCATAGGATCTTTTCCGAAGCCCGGATTAGAACCACCATTTATCTTAACCTTTCTTGAACTATATGTTCCTGCTGCTCTTCCGCCCGGTGTGCCGCTTCCGTAGCTGCTTAGAATAGATCTGGCTGTAGCACGCATATTAATGCCTGTTGTATCAGGTTCATCTGATGTACCGCCATATGCAATCCTGCCTTTAGCATACCCACTGGAATTGTTTTCTATGTGCATATATTCCTTAGGAATTTCATTTATGAATCTTGAAACCTTGTTCATTTGTGTTTCACCACGCACCATACGCGACTTGGCACTTGTAAGATTAAGTATTTTCTCTGCTCTTGTTATTCCAACATAGCACAGTCTTCTCTCTTCCTCAATCTCAGTTGAATCATCTGACACAATTGTCATATAGCTTGGGAAAAGTCCATCTTCCATTCCTGTCATATACACAATTGGGAATTCCAGACCTTTCGCACTGTGTAGTGTCATCAGCATTACATGAGGCTCTGACTCATCAAGATTATCAATATCCGCTATTAATGCAACCTCTTCAAGCAGACCTGAAAGTGTAGGCTCTTCGCCTGCTTCCTTACAGCCCTCCTCGTAACTTACAACCTTATTAATGAATTCGTCCAGATTCTCGCGTCTTGCCTCAACCTCTTCCACAGTCTCATTCTGTGACAGGCTCTCGATATATCCAGTATCCTCAATTACAGCCTCAGCAAGCTCCTTCAAAGACATGAATTCTTCCTTGGCACGCAGTCTTCCAATCAAATCAACAAATGGCTCTAACTTGGAAAGTGCCGCATTCTTTATCGTGCCAATATCCTTTGCATTGACAAGCGCTTCCCAGAAAGTAATATCATTAAAATCTGCATATTCCTGCAGTCTGTCAATTGTAGTATTACCAATTCCCCTCTTAGGAACATTTATAATTCGCTTGACCGCCTGACCATCAAGACCATTATCAATAGTTTTCAGATAAGCAAGAATATCCTTGATTTCTTTTCGCTGATAGAAGTTCTGTCCGCCATATATCTTATATGGAATATTGTGAATCATCAGCTTCTCTTCCAACGCTCTTGACTGGGCATTAGTTCTGTAAAGAATGGCAACATCATTATAATTCCAGCCGTCCCTTACATACTCTGCGATACCGCTTGCAACACCTTCAGCCTCATCATACCCGTTCTCATACAAAGTATAATTAACCTTCTCGCCCTCTCCGTTATCAGTCCAGAGTGACTTGCTCTTTCTGCCGACATTATTACTTATCACCGCATTTGCAGCATTAAGAATAGTCTGTGTTGAACGGTAATTCTGCTCAAGCTTTATGACCTTAGCGCCTGTGAATACATTTTCAAAGTTAAGAATATTATAAATGTTTGCTCCACGGAACTTATATATTGACTGGTCATCATCACCAACCACACAGATATTGCCATACTTGGCTGCAAGCATTGCCACAAGCTTAAACTGTGATGTATTCGTATCCTGATACTCGTCAACCATTATATATCTGAATCTGTCCTGATAATGCTCAAGCACCTCTGCATCACTCTGAAACAGCTCAACTGTCTTGAATATCAGGTCATCAAAATCAAGTGCATTATTAAGCTTAAGTGCCTTCTGGTATTCCCTGTATACGCCTGCAATTCTTCTAAGATTATAGTCGTTACCTGCCTCAAGCTCGAACTCATCAGGAGTCTTTAACTCGTCTTTAGCAGATGATATCTTACTCATAATTGCACGCTCTTTAAGCATCTTCGTATCTATATTCATCTTCTTACAGATATCCTTGATTACAGACTTCTGGTCGTCCGTATCGTATATCGTAAAGTTATTATCGTATCCAATTCTGTCTATGTATCTTCTTAAAATTCTCACGCATGTTGAGTGAAATGTACTTACCCATACAGCTCCTGCGCCCTGTGTCACAGTAGTCTCAACTCGCTCTTTCATCTCTCTTGCAGCTTTATTAGTAAATGTGATAGCCATAATATTATATGGGTCTACTCCACATTCTTCTATTAAATATGCAATTCTGTTCGTAAGCACGCGTGTCTTTCCAGAGCCTGCTCCGGCAATAATAAGCAGCGCACCGTCTGTATATTTAACCGCCCTTTTCTGGCTGTCATTCAAATCTTCTAATCTCATATACCCACCTTTATGCAAATGTGAAATCTATATCCACCTTAATCCTTACCGACTTTCACATTATACAAAAACAACGGGATGTTGCCAAGCAAATATGACAACATCCCTGATTGTTATTTATTAAGTTCACATCTTACTTATTATTAAATTATGCAAGCTTTGTTCCACAGTTAGCACAGAAGTTAGCACCATTAGTTGGTGTTCCACAGTTAGGGCAGAACTTAGGTACTCCACCGCCCTGCATACCCGGATTCTGGTTAAAGCCCTGATTCATGCCGGCATTATTACCCATCTGGTTAGAATTCATGCCGTTCATGGCATTGTTCATGCTGTTCATCATCTGCTGTCCAACCTGCATTCCCATCTGAAGCTGCATCATATCACTGGCAATATTCGAACCGCCTCTTGAATTGCCAATATTATCAGCCATAGCCATCTGTGTATATCTGTTCATATCTCCAACCATTGCCTGAGAAGCTGCCTTGTTAGTCATCTTCTGAACTTCTTCTGGATAAGAGAAGCTTGAGATAGTAAAGCTTGTTATTGTGATTCCTAACTTGCTCATCTCCATATCAAGGTCAGTCTTAATACCTGCTGATATATCATAAGCATTAGCCTGAAGATTAAACATATCCTTGCCTTCTTTAGAAATCCACTTCATAAGAAGCTGGTCAAGAACTGCTGATATTCTTTCCTTAACATCTGAAACAGTGTACATCTGCTTTACACCTGCTACCTTGTCTATAAGCGTAATGTAATCAGATACTGCAAATGAGAAGTTACCGAAAGCTCTTATTGGCATACCACCTGGAAGTGTCTGTGTTGGAATAAGAATAGGATTCTTAGTTCCCCACTTCTCTGTGAATTCCTTAGTATTAACAAATAAAACCTCAGCTCTTACTCCGCTGTTGAAGCCGAACTTAAAGCCTTTAAGTGTTGATAAGAATGGAATAATCTGTGATTCAATATCAAAGCTTCCCTCGTCCTTAAAGATACCTTCAATCTTACCATTGTACATAAAGATTGCATCCTGACCGGCGCGGATAATCAGCTTACTGCCTTTCTTGATTTCTCTGTTGGTCCATTTCCAGAAGATTATGTCATCTCTGTACTCTTCCCATTCAACTACATTGGCAAACTGCCCTTTGAATAATCCCATGTTCCCTCTCCTTATCTATGTATTACTATGCATTATAAATGCATCTCTTAATTATAAGCCCATCTGAGCCTTAAGTGCTGCTAATTCATCATCAACTGCTGTGTTAGCTGGCTCTGCATCATATTTAGCTGCAAGACTGTCAACATCTGCCTCAAGCTGTGTCTGGTTAAGTTCTGCCATAGCATTAGCCTGATCAAGCATCTTATTAGCCTTAGCTTCCATCTTGCTGAATGCATCCATGCTTGTTCCAACACTGTTAACGCTTGAACCAACCTTGTTGATTCTCTCCTGAGCTTTAGCTGCTGCAACCTTAGCCTTAACTGCATCTCTTCTTGCTTCAAGAGACTGGATATCCTTGCAGAGCTTATCATGCATCTGACGCATCTTAGCTGCGTTGTCTGCTGCAATATTGTATGTCTGCTGTAATGTAGCCTGCTTAGAAACTAACTGCTGTTTCTTCTCAAGGAATGTTCTTGCATCTGCCTCGTTGCCAGCCTGAAGAGCCTTCTCTGCATATGACTGATACTTAGCAACATCTGCTGTGCATTCATCAAGCTCTCTCTTGCATCTTGTCTCCTCAGCCATAACTGAAGCTGTCTCTGCCTTAACCTTTCCAAGGTCACTCTCAAGATTTCTCATGTACTGGTCAATCATCTTCTCTGGATCTTCACACTTATCGAGAAGTGCATTGATGTTAGCGCTCATAATGTCCTTGAATCTTGTTAAAATACCCATAATAATCCTCCATTCTGTCACCCTCTGGTGCATCCGGATTCTGTATCCCAGAATCCCTAAAAACCTTTTTAATTATAATATATCCGGAGTAAAAAGTCACGAAGATTTGCTCCTTCTGAACATATTTTATATTCTTCTAATAAATATTAAAATATCATAT
>CAVBPJ010000036.1:0-27064 GCA_963597265.1 Evtepia sp.
TCTTTATTCTTATCATATTGATAAGTTTTGCTAATCATTAAAATATAAAAAAGCACCAAAAATATTAAACATAATCATGTCCAACATTTAAGGTGCATTCTCTTGATATTTTCTCTGCTAATTAAACTGAATATATCAATCAGCTCATATTTGAAAATCGTTCTACTGCTTTTGTGAATTTTTCAATTGTCTTATCTGCGTCACCATGCTCGATTCCATCTCTTACACAATGTTTTATATGCCCTTCCAAAACAACCTTTCCACAGCCATGAAGAGCTGATTTAGCTGCATTAATCTGTGAAAGAATATCTTCACATGGAACATCCTCGTCAACCATGCGGTCTATTGCCTGTACCTGACCGATTATCTTTTTCAGGCGGCGATGTAAATTATCTGAATCCATACACTGCTTCATATCTAATTCCTCCGTACTATAAGGGGTATATGTTTATTGTACTATCCTAGGCATATAAAGTCAATTTTGCATTATATAGCCGCATTTATAATTATTTCTTAATTCTTGTAACGTGGAAATTACAACATTCATCACCCTGTGCAAGTGTTTTTGTACGATGTAACTGACCGCCTTCGTTCCTGTAATTTCTCTCGTCCATATTACACAGACAAGGCACGAATTCAAAACAATTTTCTCTCTTACCCAGCTTGCATATTCCACACTCTGTATATGTATTGTAGAATTCATCTACACCTTTTTCATACTGGAATTTCCAGTCTAATTCATATTGAGAATTCTGGCTTGCGATGCTTTCCTGCACTTTCTTATCCTGCACCTTATCCATGAATAAAGTACATTTTTTATTCTTGTGGGCTTTAATCATAAATGGCGAATCAAACACCGCTGTAACCATTTCATTCACTACATCAGGATTGATTCTGTCCGAATCAGCCTTATGCAGAGAGAAAACAAATGCTGCAATATAAAGATTCATTTCCAATGAACTGCCGCCTATATCCGGTGTTCTTAAAAGCATTGCTTTGTATTCACATTTTACCTTCTTCTTGTAATCCTTAATATTCATATCAGGATATATTGTTGCAAGTTTTTCCAATGCATGCTTGAAACATAACAGTTCTACTGCTTTCGCATAAATTCCGTATTTTAACATATTATCAGCTTCCTTTCTTCGTTGCGATTGCTTATTTATTCTGTGCTTCCTATAAATTCATCATATTCTTGAATCTTATAGGTACATTTATCTACTTTTTCTATATATAGTATTCTATATTGCAACCAGAATACCTGTATTGCCGCCAATATACCTATAAGAATCTTGAATATCGCGATTTTATAGGCTTGTCGTTCAACTATTATAACAGTCGTTGTCATTCTAGACCTATAAAGACTTTGATTATTCGACTACCTATAGGTATCATGTACTATCACAAGCATTTTTTATCTTTTCAGGCAGCCTGATTGGACCTCCACACCTCTCGTTCTCCCGCCAAAGTCCAATCTTGCTTGAAATTCCACGCTGATTGGAGCTCTATGCCTCTTGCCAGCATGCATAACGCAGCACACAAACCACCTCCGGCACTCTCGCCACCTGCGATTATCTGTATGCCCTTAGTATAGCGAATTGATAACGCATTTTAAATATGTCTTATTGATTATTTCTTGCAATTCCACTCCATTAAAATGTGTGGAATTCCATCTTCAAGAAATGGCTCAGAAATCTGGACGAATCCTGCTTTTTCATACAATCCCTTCGCATAGACCTGTGCTTCTATCTTTATAGTCTCTGCATTAAACTTTTCTTTGGCAATATCGATTGCGGCATTTACTATCTGGCTTCCAAGTCCGCACCGCCTCTTTATCGCTATAACCCGTCCAAGTGATACTTCTTCAAATGTAATTCCCGCTGGTAAAACCCTTGCATACGCCTGTATGCCATCATCGTCCTTTAAATAGAGATGATATGCCTTTTTGTCCGCGTCATCAATTTCCTGATAAGGACACTTCTGTTCAACTACAAATACAGCAACACGCAGTTTGTATATATCAACCAGCTCCTCCAGACTCAATTCTTTAAAATGCTTTACAACTAATTCCATAAAATCCTGCCTTTCTCTAAAACAAAAACAGCGCCCAGAAACCATCTTATAATGCATATGCACCGTACCTGCGACAGTCTCCGAACGCTGTTAATTCATCTGCCCGGTGGCAGATGACAGCCTTATTAAATTAATTAAAATTGTATGCCATAAAACATGTATTGTCAATGTTACCTAGAATATTAAAAGTCCTACATGATACACAATGCATGAAATAATAAGTGCCGTAACCGTATAAAACACACCGATTTTAGCTGTCCATTTCACAGAATGTGTCTCCCTGGCTGTAGCTGCCAGAGCACTTACACATGGCATATTGAAGCTGATTGCAAATATAAATGCAAGGCCCTCAGCTTTCGTAAAATTAGATGACAGAATCTGTGAAATACCTGCTGCACTTCCTGCTGTTTTAGCACCAAATGTAGAACTGACAAGATTGCCTCCTGCACCGTACAATGTATTTAATACACCAAGCAGTGACTCTTTGGAGATAGCTGAAGCACAAAATGCAAGAAATGCCTCCCACTTCATTCCAAAAAACATAGTAACAGGTTCAATAAACACGCCTATTCTATACAGAATACTGTTCTCTTCATTTCCACCAAATCCATATGTAAGTATAAAAAATACAATTGACACAATTGTAATTACTCTCAGTGCACGCAGAAAAATGTCTAATGTACGCCTGAAAGTTACATACACAATATTTCTTACATCCGGCTTATGATATGGAGGAAGTTCCATAATAAGTCCGACTCTTTCTTCCTTAGGTGCAAGTGAGTTGCCAAACACTTTGTACACGATAAACATCATAAGAAACATAAATGCAAATATAGTCACCATTACAAGAAAACCGCCTGTACTTCCAAAAAGTGCGATTGCAATTGTAGGAACTACCGATAATGTTGCCGCACATGGTACAGCCCATGACATCGCTATTGCAAGAACACGCTGCCCCCAGTTATCAACTACTCTTGTACCGGTTGTTCCGGCAATTGTGCATCCAAGTCCCATAAAGAACGGCATAATAGTTTTACCCTGAAGTCCAACCTTTGACATAGTATTATCAAAAAGAAATGATATACGGGCAAGATATCCGGTTTCTTCCATGAGGTTAAAGCCAAGTGTTATTCCAAGTACAAATGAAGCCATCATGGTTGCAAAATACAGCACATTTACAAGCACATCACATACAAGTGAAACAAGCAGTTCATGAACTCCTATGCCAGTCATAAAGCTTCGTAATACTGCTGCCAGCGGCGTAAGAACTGCCGAAGCAACACCCGATATCACTCCGGAAAATATCATTGCAACCAGAAATATTCCAAGTATAATTCCGAATGCCATAAGTTTTCCTGAAACTGGTGAAAGTGCCTTTTTATCAAACTTTGTAAATGCATTTTCTGCTGATTTTTCAGCAGTAAGAACGCCTTCAAGCAATGTGTCTATGTAATTCATCTTGTCTTGAACATTGTTCAGACTATCTGCTTTAATAATCAGTTTTCTTTCAAGATTATCGGAAATTGTCTTATACAACAGCTTATAGTCATTTTTCTTAATTGCGGACATTGCAACAACCGGAATTCCAAGTTTTTCAGATAATTTATTGGTATCAATGCTGATTCCCTGCCCTTTTGCCACATCCATCATATTAAGCACAAGAACTGCCGGAACCTGCATGCCAACAAAATCTGCCAGCATATACAGACTTCTTTTTAACTGTGACGCATCTGCCATAACAAGTACAAGATCTGCATTGCCCTTCGTTATATAATCCCTTGTAATAACCTCCTCATCAGAACCCGCTGAAAGGCAGTAGCTTCCCGGCAGGTCAGCAAGAATCATCTGTTTTCCGTTTATCTTAAATGTTCCCTCTTTCTTATCGACAGTTTTTCCGGGCCAGTTTCCCACATGCTGATGTGAACCGGTAATCATATTAAAAATCGTGGATTTTCCCGAATTAGGCTGACCAAGCAGGGCAATAACAGGTGTATTACTCATTTTCAATTCCTCCCACTGTAACTTTCTTGCTTTCGCTTCTTCCAATCGCAACAAGGGTATCTCTGACAAATACCAGCACAGGCTGTTTTCTGTTATTCATACAGACCTTAATCTGGCTGCCACACATAATTCCCATAGAAGACAATCGGTTTACAAGACGCGCCTCATCTTTAATTTCCCTGACAACATAACTTTTTTCAGGAAGTGCCTCAGAAAGCAGCATTTGTTCCATAACATCCTCTCCAATCCATATAGTATCTAGTTAGTTTAATCTAATTGTCTGCATATTAGCAGAAAGCACTTTATCCGTAAAATCCATTTATGTATTTTGAATCCATTTAGCAATTACTTTTTCAATTTTGTTGTAATGTCCTTATCTGCTTGTTAGAATGACATTAAGCTAAACATTTGAATGGAGATTTCTATGAATTACGAAAATCATATGTCACTTTGCTTTGATAATAACGGACTCGTAAATGCGTATACTATATTTCCGGGGATAAACATTGCCTTTAACCAGATATATACCAATACATGTCCGAAAGCTGACAGTTCCTTTTATTCTGACAATTCGCTGATTATTAACTTCTGTATACACGGAAGATGTGAGGCAACGCTTTCTGGCAGCAAATGTGCTATTGTAAGGGAAGAACAGATATGTATGAGCACAATCGCCCCAACCAGAGACTTCTATTATCCTGGCAGCCTGTACGAAGGTGTCCAGTTATATCTTGATTTGTCTGCAATTAATGCTCTTGGAAACCAGAATTTTCTGTCTTTTATGGGAATTGACCTGAATTTGTTAGCAAAAATGTTCTGTAAAAATACCGGTTTGTATATTCACATGATGAATGAATCACTATTTTCACTTGTTAAACATATATGGGAAACAAAAGATTCGTGCAACTATGGAATCTTAAGATATTACACTTTGAGATTGCTGCATGAAATTATGGATATGCCATGCGAAAGCATGTCTGATGGGTTCTTTACCCGCTCACAGATTACAATTGTAAAAGAAGCTGAAAATATAATAATGAAAGATTTGTCAAAAAGAATTACAGCCAAGGAGATGGCTGACAGATTTGGTATCAGCGAAAGCAGTTTTAAACTATATGTAAAAGGGATTCTTGGTGAAAGTTATCTTACATATTTCAGAAGAAAAAGAATGGAGAAAGCTGCTGAGCTTCTCACAACAACCAACATGAAGATTATCGAGATTGCCAATGCCGTAGGCTATGAAAATCAGGGTAAATTTGCAAATGTATTCTCTAAAGAATACGGTACTGCGCCATTAGAGTTCCGACGCTTATCTGGCAGCTCATCAAGTTCTGATTCATCACAAGTCTAAAATGATAATTTAAAAAGAGACAGACTTCTGTATCTGACTTTGAGAATTCACCTCTCAGAATATAGAAAAATCTGTCTCTTTTATTAAAATTAAATCATTCCAATCAGCACAATAATCCCAGCAACCGCAAGTGCAATTATCAGATATAATAATGTACCCAGCCCGCGTCTTGTAAATATTGTCTTCCACGACTTAACATATGGAACACCTTCCATACCTTTAATTTTCCAGATTTTGCTGTGACCTACCCAGATTCTGTCAATCATAATGCCATCGAACCAGTTCATAACCACAAGGAAAATTACTGTCTGGATATATGCTGTCTTAAAATCTGTAACATGATTCCATACCGCAATAATAAGTATCAGAACAATCAGCATAACAATACAGAAAGGTATCATGAATCTTTTACCCTTTTTCTTAACAGCGTCCAGATCATCAACAAATCCTCTTTTCTTAGCCTCCTGCTGATACTCGTCTGAGTAAAAATACAGGCAGTTAAGTCCATTATCTCTTGCTGCACATTTTACCAGCAAGAAGAACAAAAGACAGTACAATACAAGCTGTAATACAATTATCATTAGCTGATACCCCCTTAAATCATGCGTACTTTATCTGGCAGACTTTTAAATCTGTCTGCCCATCTCGTAAGCATTCTTCATTGCTGATGTGGTTTTCACATCTCCGGCATCGTTATTTCCAAGTCCTAACACAATACCGCCTTCAACTGAATCAGGAACACATCTGGTAAATCCTCTGAGTGAATCAATCATTGTTTCCGTAAAGCTTTCTTCTGGTGCAGCACATGTAATTATGAAGTAAAATGTCTTGCCAGCCAATCCCTGAAAAAATGCATATGTTCTGTCAATCACTGCCTTCATCTGTGATGTCATAGAGTAAAAATATATTGGTGATGACAATACGATTACATCTGCTGCCAGCATTTTCTCCTGAATCTCTGCCATATCGTCTTTCTGTACGCAGCTTCCGCCGTTAGTGTAACAGACGTTGCAGCCTAGACATCCGCCAACCTTCTTCTTCGTCACAAAGATTTTCTCTACAACATTTCCTGCTTCCTCTGCCCCACGGATAAACTCATCGCAAAGAATGCTTGAATTGCCCTTTATTCTTGGGCTTCCAGATAATACTAATACTTTTTTCATGATTTATGTACCTCCTGATTGATTAATTTTTATCATTTAAACTAATTTCTTATTCTTCCATGCACCATGTTTATAACGGATTAATGCGAAAACCGCTGTAACTGTCCATGTAAGACCTGTTGTGAGCCAGATTCCCCACATTCCAATGTGTCATTATTATTGCAATCAGCAGGCATGCATATCCGCCATTTGCGATTGACGCTGCCGTACCCTTTTCGTCCTTCGCGCCAAAATATTGCGAAACCACAACACCAGTTCCGATTGCTGCACCCATGCACATCGACATAAATGTCATTGATAACGCATTTGTCGCTCCTATTGCTGAAAATGCTGTGTCACCTACAAATCTTCCGACAATAATTCTGTCTGCAAGTGTGTATGCCTGCTGGAACAGATTTCCAATCTTATATTTTAATGTCAAGGGAAACATATTTAATATAGCCTTACCGTCTTTAAAAAAGATTTCCTTTTACCAAAAAAGGAACAAGATAAAATGGTTTCAGCAATAAATTTCCCTCTTTACCTACATCTTTTTGAGAAATCAAATATGATTTATTCACATTTTGAGAAAATCTTCTGCAAAATTCATTGATTGATTCATGCTTTCCAACCCCCGAAGATTTAATCTCAAATGCATTTACTTTACTTCCATCGGATATAAGAAAATCCACTTCATAATAATGTGTGCTTTCTTTTTTGCTCCATGTATGATAATACAATTCTCTCCCTGATGCAGCAATCATCTGTGCCATAAGATTTTCATATAAATATCCCAGATTTGCAGGCAATTTGTCAGAAAGTAACTTCGCATATACATCATTTTCTGTTACAGAACGGTCAATAAACATTAATGTAACAAATAAACCTGTATCTGAGACATATAATTTATAACTGTCAAAATCCTTCGTATCTGCAAGACTCACTCTTGGATCAGTAGAATTAAAGCATGGCAAAACTGTTTTTGAATCTATAAGTTCATATAATAATTCTTCAGCTTTTGTATTATTTCTGCTTCCTATTGCCGATGTTATACGGTATTTTCTTGTATCTTTTGCCAACTGGGCAGGAATTGAATGATACATAGCTGATAATCTTCCAGATGAATCAATTTTTTTAAAATCTTCTTCATAAAGAGAAATAATCTGTCTTTTAACCATATCAATTTCTGAAAAATTTCTACCATTTACATAAGCTTCTACTGCCTGAGGCATACCTCCTACAGCCATATATATTCTCAAATCTCTCATTAACTTACGATTAGTTGCCTGTCCGATAGCTGTACCACAGTCATATATCTGTCTTAAAAGTGCATAGCTACTGCCAGTGGCATCACAAAATTCTTCGTAATCCATCGGATAAACCTGAATTTTCATTTCTTCAGATGGAATAAGAATATCCTTTACATTCTTCTTTATTGAAATCAAAGATCCTGTTTCCAAATAACTATATCTTCCGTCTGCAACAAGATGTTTTATTGCCTGTCTTGCCTTTGGGAAAAGCTGTACCTCATCAAATATAATAAGAGATTCATGTTCATATAATGTTATTCCCGTTTCTGCCTGTAACCTCAGAAAAAATATATTTAAATTACCTATATCATCAAAACATTCTAAAATATTATTAGTTGTCTTTGAAAAATCTATCAGAATATATGATTTATATTCATTCTTTGCAAAATTCTCTGCAATAGTAGACTTACCTACTCGCCTTGCACCCTCCAGCAAAACTGCATATCTATCCGAATAAAGATTCTTCCATTCTAATAATTTGTCATACGCTTTTCTTTTAAAATACATAAGCACCTCCCCAATATAAGTATGTTATAACATAGCATATGCATTTCTTCAATGTTATTATTCATCAAAATGTGCATTTCTTCAAAGTTTCATTTACAAATATTGTACTTTTCTTCAAAGTTTTAGTAAAATCTCCTATTCCAGCCCCTCCACCTTATTCTTCCTGATTCTTTTCAAAAATACATAACCAGCAATACATGCTATAAACTCTGTTATCGGGAACGCCCACCATATCAGTGAAACTCCCCTCTGTCCATTCCTTACAAAAACAGAGAAAATTCCTGCCAATGGCAATATAACCACAAGTTGTCTTATAAGTGAAATTACAAGCGACTCAATGCCTCCATTTAAAGCCTGATATATTCCTTGATATGCCACATTTATTCCGGCAAAAATAAAGCTGATAGATATAATTCTCATTGCTCCGATAAAATATTCTCTTGACTGTCCTGCATTAAACAATGATGCAAATGCTTCTGGGAAAATCTCCGTAATTGCCACTCCTGCAATCATAAGTATGGTTGTATAGATAAGACCATATTTTATGCCGTCATTTATTCTCTTCCTACTTCCCATTCCATATGCAAATGCTATGATTGGTGTAATCGCATCTCTTAAGCCAAATGCTAAGAACAACACGAACTGCTGAACTTTATAGAACAATCCATACGCTGTCTGAGCAGAAGAATTGAACTTAAGAATCAGATTCATCACATAAACCATAATTGACATAAGTGCCTGTGCGATAATTGCCGGAAGTCCGATAGAATAGATTCCCTTTATAATTCCGCTATCTGGTTTCATGTATTTTACGCCATGCTCAAATTCCTTATTTAACTTCACATGGAAAATGAATAACAATACTGCTGATGCTACCTGTCCGATTACGGTTGCATATGCTGCGCCTTTTACTCCCATTTCAGGAACAGGCCCTATACCATATATCATGATTGGATCAAGAATAATATTTACTACCGCTCCTACAACCTGACCAATTGTAGAATAAAGTGAACGACCCGTTGCCTGTAACAGCTTTTCAAATAATGAAAAGAAAATAATTCCAAAAGAAATCACGCAGCATATTCTAAGATAGCTTGTTCCCATCGAAATAACTTCCGGGTCAACGGTCTGCGATGAAATATACGCATTTACACCAAATATTCCAAAAAGCAGACATGCTGCATATATGATTACCCCAAGAAACAGGCTGTTTCCTGCCACCTTAGCTGCCTTCCTGGTATTTCCCTGTCCAAGCGTCATTGCCAGAAATGCGTTCGTTCCCACACCTGTTCCAATTCCAACCGCTACCATAAGCATCTGAACTGGAAATACCAGCGTGAGCGCATTAAGCGCTGCTTCACTTCCTGCCCTCATATTTCCAACAAATGCACTGTCCACAATATTATAGACCGCCTGTAATGCCATTGATAAAATCATGGGTATTCCCATCTGTACCATGAGCTTATTCACCGGCATATCCTTCATTCTGTTACTTTCTGCCATCATATCCTCCTTGTTTGCGAGGCAAATGTCTGCTATGTCTGCATAACATGCGCCATTGCAGCAGCATTTGCCCTCATTATTTTGCATAAAAAAAATGTGCACCTTACCCCGTAAGCTGGACTTACGCTGATAAGCTACACACTTTTATACACAATATTGAACTTTAAAATAAGCATTTTATACACAAAAAACGAGCAGCTAAACTGGATTTACGCTAGTCTGCTACTCGTTCGTGGATTATTATATTTAGATTTTTTTAAAATGTCAAACGATAATTTCCTTATACCGCCCCAACATACGCAACTGTTTCCATCGGCACTTCAATACGATTGTTCACTGAAAATGTATCAAAAATGCTGTTAATTTCCTTCAGATATTCCGTATAACCTTCATCACCTTCTTTTAATGAATACGATGATGACAACACGCGGTCAATATACCCCTGCCTGTCATATATCAGCGTATTATCAGTGTGGAATACCTGACATTCTCCCGCATAAAAAGCAACACATTTTTCATGGCTCATGCCATTGGAAAATCCATGAAATTCAGGATTATATCTGTGCCGCAGCTCTGCCAGCGCTTTTGTACATGCAGCTTTTTCGTTTCTAGAATTATAGACAATAATCACCTTTCCACCGGGCTTCAGAATCCGCCTGCATTCTTTCTTAAATGCTTCACAATCAAACCAGTGAAATGCCTGTGCAGTAGTTATGTAATCAACACTTTTGTCTGGCAGATTCATATCTGTATCACTGCCATTGACGGATATATAATTTTCATTATAAGACAGCTTTTCCTCTGATTTCTTACGCATATCATCATTCGGTTCTACCGCATAGACTTTATAACCACAGCCTAACAACTGCTCTGTGAAAATTCCTGTTCCCGAACCGATGTCCGCAAATACACATCCTGCCGGAATATTCAGAATATTTTTCAAATAATCAAAAAGCCCTGCGGCATATTTCGGTCTTGCTTTGGCATAGATTTCGCCTTTTCCATCAAAACGGCTTGTGTGTGTCATTATTTGCTCCTTATTGTTTGTGTCTGCTATATCGAAAATCGCAGTACGGCGCACCCTCAGCAATTGTTCCCGTGCGTACTAATTTCATGTTCATAATGTCTGCAAGCACATAATCCATTCGGCATATGTAAGCAGCCAGTTCAGGACAGCCTTCGTCCTGACACAACTTGCATGCACCACATTCGTGGTAGTCGTATCCTAAATCATACTCCCCATTTCCCTGCAGGATATCTACTACCCAGTCATTTTCATATTCATGCTTATGGCTGTCAGCCGACCATTGAAGCCTTCCAGGCATTTTCTTAGGGGCTAAATACTGGTCGACATCTCCTATCACCTTGTGAAACAGCTTTGAAGCACACAAACCATCACGGAATATCTCATAATTTTCCTCTGCTGACTTTCCAGTTCCCCGGTTCATCGCAATAAAATAGCTTGTCATAATGTACGAACTTAAAAGTCTTGATTTGCCAATGTCCTTTGCTCTGGCAATAATCTTTTTGTGTTCTTCATTAATCTTTCGAGGAATATCCTTTGAAAAGCCTCTTCTCTTTAGCTCTGCTTTTATTGCACTGTGATAAAAATGATATAACATTTTTACACTGATTGTGTCCTTCATAAATTCACACTCCTCTATGCATTTTTACTCCCAGTTACTCTCTGCTTCGTCCAACTTCTTTACAAGTGTATCTTTAAGAGCCATAAACGCCGAAATAAAGCTGTCGCGTATCAGCAGAATCAATTCATCTACTTCCTCCTCATTATATATATGAACAGAGGTATTGCGCTTTTTTAACATAAGCAGCCATGTTTCGGAATCATCGATAAACCCAAATTTATAACCAAGCTGCAGTATCTCTCGTGGTGAACCGGTAGAAGAATCTTCTACGCCATGTCTTCTCATAATCTCCTGCAACGCTTTCCATGCAAGTTCAAAAGTAAGATTAAATTGTCCAATAACCCCTGTCCGGTATATATCATTAGTTTCTGCCATCTTAAAATCCGCATTTGCTAATATAGTCAGACAATTAATAAAGTTATCAAGCTTTTTCATATATCACTACACCGTCCTTTTCTATCTCCTCTTTTAATTCATCTGAAATTGATACATCTGCCTGTACAATATCGAACATCAGGAGAGAATGTGTTTTCTCCTTAATATCCCAGTAAAAACCATCGAAATCTCCACCATACACAGCAATATCTATGTCACTCCGCTCCGTGTTCGTGCCTCGCGCACGAGAACCAAAAAGTATGATTTGGGTAATAGAATGTTCCTTTGCAAAAAAAACAATTTCTCTTAATATCCGGTCTGGTAAATTGTATTTCATATTCAATACTGCCCCCTTATCTGCACTCATTATACTTAATTCTGCCCATAAGCACAATTAGCTTACCCAATTGTTTTCCGATAAAACACATACGAATAGATTACTGGCAGAATGCATGGAACAATGACAAGAACAAGAAGAATCCACACATTTTGAAATGGTGCGGTTACAATCATAACAATTCCACCAACTACCATACATTTTCCGCCAAATCTGTGTGTATGATACCAGTTATCAGAATCACACAATGCCCATGGAACACGAAAGCCAAGGCTATAGTTTGGTTTTACCTTAGGAATAAAATTGCCTAAAATGAGATAAAAAACTCCAATGAGTAATCCGCAGACAAATCCAATATCAAGCTTGTATCCCAAATTAAATACATAAAGTGTATTGCAATTAACCAGAGAAATCACCGGACAAATCCACATAACAACATGGTATACCTTTTCGCTTATATTTTTTCTCTTTGGGTCAACATTTGTTATAACTATACATATAAGATGAAAAAGCAGCATAATTACCGGAAGTCCAAAGACTGCAAATGCTTTGGAACAATACCCGTCTGGCTGATTATCCGCGCCAAAATGTGTTGCGACAGAAGCCGGCAGTTGTCTCCATAAAATTAAACCTATAACGATTGGAAGTAATGTTATGACAGATGTTAATATTAACATTTTTTTATGTTGTCTGATCATGGTCTTTTCCTCCTTTTAATTCACTAATCCATAATAAAATCTCTTCAAGCACAGTGGCGTTAAGCTCATAATAAATGTATTTGCCTTCCCTCTCGTCACGAATTAAATCAGCCTCCTTCAAAACAGACAGGTGACGGGAAACTGCCGCACCTGAAATTGAAAAATGATTGCTTATCTCTCCAGCAGACATTCGGGACTGCTTAAGCAGATTAAGTATCTCGCGTCTAGTAGGGTCAGCAAGTGCCTGAAGCGTATCCTGCATGCTCAAATTCATCCCTCCTTCATTTAACATTTAACTTAAATGTTAAATGAATTATAACATTCCCCCTTTATTTGTCAAGAACTCAATTCTGTTACTAATGCAGAATATCTTTCTGTCTTATTTTTAATATCGTCCTCAGTAACACCATAATAGCTGTATAAATCTCTGGATATTTCCTTAACTTTACTGCCTGAATACGATATTGCAAATATATTCCTGTTATAATCTACTTCAACCTCAAGATAATCATCATCAATTCTTATTTCATAGAGATGACAATCCACAGTGCAGGAAGTCTCAGTTAATCCGTATTTATCTTTTGCATACTCCACTGTTTCAGAAAGAGAATGTGGATTCGCCACTATTGCAGCCTCCACTTTTTTACGCTTATACTGATATCTGGCATTTCTTATTCTGTCCTTTAATGGCTGCTTTTTTGATGTTCCTGCCATAAAAACACTTGTCGGACCATCTGAGCCATATATTACTGAAACCTGACTTTTACCTCTCTTCTTCATAAATTCCCCTCCTAATTTTAAGCCACTCTTTTCAATAATAGTAACACATACTATGGCAAACTAAAAATGTTTTATTTGTTAATTTTGACCTTTGCGTTTTATCATCTCTTCTTATAAAACACAAGTTCAGGATTGCCATAATCTTCATCATAAGTGCTTACCATGATAAAATCCATTCCTGCAAGCACTCCAAAATATCTTCCTTCCCCAAACTCACATTCAAGCTGATTTCCCAAATATGTCTTATTGTCATCTAAGAATTTAACCTTTTCTCCATTAGGAAGCTTGTATTCCAAATTCACATATTCCCCAACAAGAGCATTCAATTTTTCTACTGCAGGCATTCCTTCTACATGCAAATCATTAATTTCTTTGATTAGCTGCATTTTGAATTCTTCAAACTGCCCATTATCGCTAAGCTCTTCATACCTTTTCCAATAGTCCAGCTTTGGAAGGATTTTTCTCATATAAGAGCGAGCCTGTTCCTCTGAAAAATTCTCATTCGCCATATTCTTAACGCAAATCTCAATTAATTCGTCCATGTTGCTGTATGTGTAAGTTCCATCGGCATAACACCACTTGCAATAATCTTCATTCAATGCTCCATCTTTATCACGACCTATAATGCCATCATCTTCAAGCGGCATTCCGCAGCACTGGCAGATAAGCTTTCTCGGTTCTCCAAGAAGCGTATTAATTGAAACATCAAATTCTCTGGATAAGAGCTTCAAAGTATCTGTATTGGGAACTGTCTCACCATTTTCCCAGCGTGACACAGCCTGCCTTGTAACCATGATTTTCTGTGCCAGTTCATCCTGTGACATTCCCTTTTTCGTGCGAAGTTCTAAAATAATATTTCTTGTTTCCATACTCTCTGCCTCCTTATTTTCTTATCATACAGAAGAATCCATCTCAATAAAAGCAACTTACTGTTTCCTTTCTGACATTTCATCTATGCACATTAAAAAAAGTGGAAAGAATAAATCTCTCCACTCAAATTCTGCTACTTATAATCCCCTGAAACCTCGATAAAATCACGTTTTCCCATAATATAATCTGCGTAGGCAAGCTCAGGGTCTTTTCCTCTGAATACTGTGCAGAGTCCGCACATATCACAATCAGCAATACATTTGAAAGTATTCCTGATATACTTTCTTCTTTCTTCTTCCGTAGATTCTGCTATCTCTGGCGCTCTCATATCATCACCTTACTTTACCATTCCAGAATTACTTCTGTATTCTTCATTAATCTGGCGAAGCTCCTTCTCTCCATTGATGTATGGCTCGTAAAATGCGTCAACCGAACCGCCGCCAAGATTATCACAGCCATTGCAGAAATCGCACGCCCCGCCACACTGGTTAAGCCCCTCCTGCACAATGCGGATTCGCTCCTCTTTCGTTGTATCCTTAATGAGTACGCTCTTAATTTCCATGCTGATGCACCTCCATAAATTTAATCACAATCTGCTGAATCTCCTCAGTCCAGAACTCACTTCCGCCATGGTCCGCACCTTCAATAAGATAGAGTTTTACATCTTTGCCACATTGCTTCAGTCTGTTGTACACATCAACGCTGACCCGCGGATTGATTGTCCTGTCCTTAGTTCCGTGAAACATTAACACTGGTGGTAACTGTGTATCTTCGTAAATATTGCACTCTACAGACAGCTTTCTGCATAGCTCCGGATGCTCACGCAGATTAACGCCACCCATCTGCTTTCCTTCAGGACTGTCCGGCAAGTGATGATTAATCGTGCTTGGCATGCCATCTTCACGCATTACACTGCATGCTCCGTAAAATGTAATAATACCTTTTACATCTGCATTTATACCCGGATACAGATTGCTGACCTCATCATCATCTTTAATAATCTGTGAAAACATTGCCGCATGTCCTCCCGATGAATCTCCGCCAACAAACATATTCTCTGTATCAGCCATATATTCAGCGCCATGTATTTTCATAAAACGGATTGCATTTCTTGTATCGTGCGCAACCGCTGGAAATGCAGCAATCTCTGAATTTCTATATTCTACAACTGCAATTACATATCCCTTTTCGGATAATCTGGCAAGCAGTCCGAGCTTCGCATTAATATTCTGCTTCAGCCATGCAGACCCCTGAACATACATAAGACACGGATATTTTCTCTCTTTGTTGTCGTTCTTCATATTTCGTGTCTGCGGTGTGATAATCTGCAAATGTAATGGAACACCGTCAATATTGGCATACTCAACATTAGAATATATGTAAGTTCCAATCTCGTCTCCGCTTGTATGGATTATTTCCGCACCCTCCACATATTCATCAAATGATGGATATTCGTCATATGTCCATTCCTTAATCTCCATGCTGCCGCCTTCCTTTCTTAGCTGTAAAAATGTCTCCTGACTTTTTGATAATTATAACACATTTTTTTATGCTTTACATTTATATCAATTCTTCAGTCCACACTCCGAGCAATTTCCATTACATTTAGAAACTGCTTTATTCCTTTTTGCTCCTCTCACCGCACCAATAAACAATATACCTATCACACATAAAAGTATTACGCTTTCTATATTCATACAATTGCCTCCTTACTCTCTAAACCAGACCAATAATCATGCCTGCTACATGTACCAGAAATGCAACGCACCATGCAATTACACATTGAACAATTACAGTTGCAATTGCGGCTTTTGCACCTCCCATCTCTCTTTTTACAGTTGCGATTGCGGCAACACAAGGCGTATACAAGAGTGTAAATACAAGGAACACAGTTGCTGTAAATGGTGTAAATAAACTGCTTATCTGTGCAGTATCTCCACCAAGTAAAACTGTAAGTGTTGAAACAACGCTTTCTTTAGCAGTAAAGCCTGTAATCAATGCTGTAGAAACTCTCCAGTCTCCAAAGCCAAGCGGCGCAAATACTGGTGCTGCCACACTTCCTATCATTGCAAGAAGGCTGTTTTCTGTTGATGCTGCTATATTAAGCTTTGCGTCAAATGTCTGTAAAAACCATATTATAATTGAAGCCACAAATATAATTGAAAATGCTTTCTGGATAAAGCCTTTTGCCTTTTCCCATATCAGATGTACCACACTCTTTGCCGATGGCAGTCTGTAATTAGGAAGCTCCATAACGAATGGAACCGGTTCTCCACGGAATTTTGTCTTCTTTAATACCAAAGCATATAAGATTGCACAGACAATTCCAGACACATAAAGTCCTACCATCACAAGTGCCTGATATTTTCTTGGGAAGAATGCACTTATCATCAGTGAATAGATTGGCAGCTTAGCACTACAGCTCATAAATGGTGTTAAAAGTATCGTCATTTTTCTGTCTCTTTCACTTGAAAGAGTTCTTGTTGCCATAATTGCCGGTACAGAACAGCCGAATCCAATCAGCATTGGAACAAAGCTCCTTCCCGACAATCCTATCTTGCGCAGAAGCTTATCCATTACAAATGCAACTCTTGCCATATATCCGGTATCCTCAAGAATTGATAAGAAGAAAAATAATGTTACTATAGTTGGCAGGAAGCTGATTACACTTCCAACACCATTGCAGATTCCGTCCACTACAAGTGAGTGAACAACTGGATTAATATGTGCCATTGTAAGCCCTTTATCAATAAAACTGATAACCGCATCAACACCTAATGACATGAAATCAGATAACCATGTTCCTACAAGATTAAAGGTCATGACAAATATAAGTGCCATAATACCTATAAAACTTGGTATTGCTGTGTACTTTCCTGTAAGCAGCCTGTCTATCTTCATACTTCGTCTATGTTCTTTGCTTTCATGCGGACGCACTACCGTTTTCTGACACATTTTTTCTATGAAATTAAAACGCATGTTAGCAATTGCTGCTTCTCTGTCTAATCCTGTCTCCTTTTCCATAACAGCTACAACCTGTTCAAATGCCTGCTTTTTATCTGGCTGTAGTTTCATTTCTTTTTCAATAGGCATGTCCTTTTCAATCAGCTTAGTTGCTGCAAATCTCACTGGAAGTCCTGCCTGCTTCGCCTCTGGCTCTAACATATGTACTGCTGCATGAATACATCTGTGGACAGCTCCTACAGGGTCTTTTTTATCTTCACTGTCAGGGCAGAAATCAATTCTTCCCGGTACTTCCTGAAATCTAGCTACATGAATCGCATGATTAATAAGCTCATCTATTCCTTCATTTTTTATTGCTGAGATTGGAACTACCGGTATTCCAAGAATCTGCTCCAGTTCATTAACCCTTATACTTCCACCGTTTTCTCTTACCTCGTCCATCATATTAAGTGCAAGAACCATAGGATTTCCAAGTTCCATAAGCTGCATTGTCAGGCAGAGATTTCTTTCAAGATTAGACGCGTCAACAATATTAATAATTCCATTTGGTTTGGTATTGATAAGAAAATCTCTTGTTACAATCTCTTCACTTGAATATGGTGACAGAGAATATATTCCTGGCAAATCCGTCACAACCGCCTCGGGGTGATTCCTTATTACACCATCTTTCCTGTCAACCGTAACACCCGGAAAGTTACCCACATGCTGATTAGCTCCTGTCAACTGGTTAAAAAGAGTTGTCTTTCCACAATTCTGATTTCCTGCCAGTGCAAATGTAATCTTTCTTCCCTTAGGTATCCTTCTGCTGTCATCATGAACATGATAATCCTTTGCCTTACCAAGTTCTCCTACTCCGGGGTGCGGAATTGATTGATATCTTTTCTGTTTGCCTTTTGTTGAAATCTTCTTCTGATGAAGCATTTCAATACCAATCTTCTTTGCCTCATCAAGTCTTAATGTGAGTTCATATCCTCTCACTTCTATCTGAACTGGGTCTCCCATAGGTGCAATTTTCTGCAAAGTTACCTCTGTCCCCGGTGTAAGTCCCATATCAAGTAAATGATGTCTTAAAGCGCCACTGCCTCCTACTTTACTGATATATGCACTCTGACCGGGCTTTAACTCATTCATTTCCATATAATATCACCTCATCTTTCTTTCACATGTTCTATTCCAATTCTTAATACCTGTCTTACATGATGGTCCGCCAGCTTATAATATGTCTGCTTCCCAGCCCGTCTCTTCTTTACCAGTCCGTTTACCTTAAGGACACTTAGCTGATGGGACACCGCTGATTGCGTCATATTCAGTTTTTCTGCCAGTTCACTTACACAGATATCATTTTCAAGCAGCCATATGATTCTTATTCGTGACGGGTCACTAAATGCTTTAAACAACTCTGTCATCTGGTCAATTTCGTCTTTACTTATCTGTTCCATCAGCTAATCCTCTCTTTCAAAAAAAGCTGCAATCATTCTTTTTAAGAGTGACCACAGCTTTTCACTAAATATTTATTACATATTCTATTAAAGATTCTTTACTCTCAATGCTCTTATAGCATTTAAGATTGCGATAATCATGACACCTACATCTGCGAAGATTGCAAGCCACATATTTGCAATACCAAGTGCACCAAGTATTAAACATGCGAACTTAATGATAAGTGCAAACACAATGTTCTGATATACGATTCCAAGACATTTTCTTGAAATTTTGATTGCCTTGGCAATCTGCATAGGATCATCGTCCATGAGAACGACATCTGCTGCCTCAATTGCTGCGTCTGAGCCCATAGCTCCCATAGCGATTCCTATATCGGCTCTTGTAAGTACAGGTGCATCATTAATTCCATCTCCAACAAATGCAAGCTTTGCCCTGTCTGATTTGATTCTTAAAAGTTCTTCTACCTTTGTTACTTTGTCAGCAGGAAGAAGCTCGCTGTACACTTCATCAATTCCAAGTGACGCTGCAACCTGTTCTGCAACTTTCTTTGAATCACCTGTAAGCATAACCGCTTTCTCAACTCCGGCTTTCTTTAATGAAGCAATTGCCTGCTTTGAATGTGGCTTTACCACATCAGATATTACAATATGTCCTGCATATTCCCCATCAATTGCCATATGTATAATTGTTCCTACTGAATGACATTCCTGATATGGAATATGGAATTTCTGCATTAACTTTCCATTACCAGCAGCAATAAGTCTTCCATCAACATAAGCTGTAACACCATGTCCACTGATTTCTTCAATATTGCTGACACGGCTTCTGTCAATTTCCTTACCATATGCTCTCTGCAGGCTCTTGCTGATAGGGTGTGAAGAAGCACATTCTGCAAGTGCTGCATATTCTAACAACTTTGAATTCTCCATCTCATTGTGATGAACTCCGCTTACCTCAAATACACCCTTTGTTAAAGTTCCCGTCTTATCAAATACGACATATCTGGTCTGTGATAATGTCTCAAGGTAATTAGAGCCTTTGATAAGAATTCCTTCTTTACTTGCTCCACCGATTCCTGCAAAGAAGCTTAACGGAACACTGATTACAAGCGCACATGGACAGCTTATTACAAGAAATGTAAGCGCTCTGTAAATCCACACATACCACTGGGCGTCTAATCCCATGAATAACATTCTTACTACAGGTGGCAGTATTGCAAGTGCCAATGCACTGTAGCATACAATTGGAGTGTATATTTTTGCAAATTTAGAGATAAAGTTCTCTGATTTTGATTTTCTTGAACTTGAATTTTCTACAAGTTCAAGTATCTTGGAAACCGTTGATTCCCCGAATTCCTTAGTTGTCTGTACTCTTAATACACCTGTCATATTAATGCAGCCACTAATGATTTCATCACCTTCTCTGGCGTCTCTTGGTAAACTTTCACCAGTAAGGGCGCTTGTGTTAAGGCTTGAACTTCCTTCAATAATCACACCGTCAAGCGGAACTTTTTCGCCCGGCTGAACTACAATAATGCTTCCGATTCCTACTTCATCAGGATCTGTCTTCACAAGCTTTCCGTCTCTCTCAACATTTGCATAATCAGGTCTGATATCCATTAACGCGCTGATATTCTTACGGCTCTTTCCTACTGCATAGCTCTGGAACAGCTCACCTATCTGATAGAAAAGCATTACTGCGATTGCTTCGTTATAGTCACCGCTCTTTTCGTATATAGCAAGTGCAAATGCTCCAACAGTGGCAACTGCCATCAGAAAGTTTTCATCAAAAATCTGTCTGTTAAGAATACCCTTTCCAGCCTTCTTCAAAATGTCGTATCCGATTACGAGATATGCAACCAGATAACAACCCAGTCTTACAATTCCAGTTACCGGAATAAAATGTAATGCTATCAGCAAAACAATTGTTATCAATATTCTTGTAAGCATTTTTTTCTGCTTCTTATTCATGATTATCCTCTTTTCTGCATTTTGTTATAATGCTGTATATTACAACTCAATTTCACAATCAGGTTCAACCTTCTTGCATGCCTTTACTACATCTTTCATGACAGCTTTTTCATTCTGTCCTTCTTCAAATTCAACAATCATTTTCTGTGTCATGAAGTTTACAACGGCGTCCTTTACTCCGGCAGTCTTCTTTGCTGCATCCTCCATCATATTTGCACAGTTTGCGCAGTCTACTTCGATTTCATAAGTCTTTTTCATAATTAGTACTTCCTTTCTTTTTTTGAAATAATTTTTACATTTTCAATTAAACAATTAAATGTTTGTTTAATCGTTGTGACATTATAGTAATTGCATGTCAATACAAAGTCAACACATCTAAGGTATTCTCTTCCATATGGGATAACTATATTTCCATTTGGGAGAAATGTTAAATCATTGTGCTTTATAAAGCGTCATGATATAATATTGTAAATATGGCTAAAAAGGAGATTCGATATGTCAGAAATGCATTTGCCACATAATCATCATCACGATTCGCATATAGAAGAAGCACTTGCACGGGTTGCTTCAATTGAAGATTTCAATCTTACGGCTGATGTTTTCAAGCAGTTAGGTGACGGCAGCCGTCTTCGTATTTTCTGGCTTCTGTGCCACTGTGAGGACTGCGTTCTTAATATCAGTGCTATGGTTGGAATGTCAAGTCCTGCGGTATCACATCATTTAAAACAGCTTAAAGCTGGCGGACTTATAACGAGCCGCAGAGAAGGAAAAGAAATGTACTACAAAGCTGCTGACACGAAACAGAGCCAGCTTCTTCATGAAACAATAGAACAGTTGATGAATCTTATATGTCCAGAAGTTTAATGGTAATGGAGGTTATTATGACGCAGAGTAAATTTTCGCCAATTGAGAAAAGAATTAAGAAACTCAATAACCAGAGCAGCTTCAACTCTCTGATTCTGTTTCCGGGAATTGAATTATCATTTATCCACCTTGAGACAGACAGCATTGATTTTCATCATGAAGCACTTGATAATATGCTGGAGATTAATTACTGCCACAGCGGGCGTATAGGCTGGCAGCTTGCCAACGGCAATTTCGTTTATCTTGGACCGGGAGACTATTCCCTTCATACAATGAAAACCTGTTCAGAATCTGTTATGACTCTGCCCAATGGCAATTATGACGGCATAACTATATGCATTAATCTTGACGAATTAACTTCTACTCCGCCCGAATTATTGAAAGAATCGGACATTACCGGTGAATTACTGTATAACAAATTCTGTAAGAACGGCATGTTTTCTTCATTTTCTGGAAACTCCATAAGCCAGAGCATTTTCCGTGATTTCTATGGAAAACCGGAAAACTTGCAGTATTC
Organism: Evtepia sp.; assembly: GCA_963597265.1. Lineage (GTDB taxonomy): Bacteria > Bacillota > Clostridia > Lachnospirales > Lachnospiraceae > Lachnospira. The sequence goes on from CAVBPJ010000036.1 coordinate 22,352, forward strand.
ATATTACAGAATCAAAACTCTTGAATTATTACTATATCTTAAGGAACTTGATGTGTCAGACAGATACCAGTTATCCGAATATCAGTCTGAGCAGATTGAACTAATCCGCTCCATTCATGAGAAATTAATTTCGAATCTGGACAAGCGCTTTACTATTGAGATGTTGTCAAAAGAATTTCTGATTAACACAACAACTCTTAAGAATATGTTTAAGGCCGTGTATGGAACTTCAATTGCCAGCCATGTAAGAACCCACCGCATGGAAAAAGCTGCCAAGCTGCTAAGAACTACACCAGATAGTATTGCTGATATAGCAATTCAGGTAGGCTATGACAGTCAGAGTAAATTCAGCTCATGTTTTAAAGAACAATATCATATGCTGCCTTCCGAATACAGAAAAAAGCCATAGGTACATAATGTGCCTGTGGCTTTCTTCGTATCTGCTATGTAGAATGATTACTCAATTCCTACTACTTCATAACCAGCGTCTTCAATTGCCTTCTTAATATCTTCATCCTTTGTACAGCAACCGGCTTCAACAGTTGCCTTCTTTGCGTCTAAATCTACATTGACATCAGAAAGTCCAAGATTTGTTAATGCCTCTGTTACATGATGTACGCAGTTCATGCATGACATTCCCTCGATATTAATTGTTTTCTTCATAGTATTTGTCTCCTTTACATTTTGTTATTTATTGTTTAAGCGTATTTACGCCTGAAACCATTGTTATATTAATTCTTATGCTTTGCCTTGAATAAACGCAGTCTTAATGCATTACTTACAACAAACACTGAACTGAAACTCATTGCCAGTGCCCCAAGCATAGGATTCATTTTAAGGTTAAATGCTGTGTAAAATAATCCTGCTGCAATCGGGATTCCAATTATATTGTATATAAATGCCCAGAAAAGATTCTGTTTTATATTACGGATAACAGCTTTACTAAGCTGGATTGCTGTTGAAACATCTACCAGATCACTCTTCATCAGTACAAAATCCGCTGACTCTATTGCAATATCTGTTCCTGCTCCGATTGCAATACCAACATCTGCCCTTGCAAGTGCCGGTGCGTCATTGATTCCATCTCCGACCATGGCAACCTTCCTGCCACTCTCCTGTAATCTTCTGATTTCTTTTTCCTTATCCTGTGGGAATACTTCCGCAACAACACGGCTTACACCTACCTGCTTCTGTACAGCTTTCGCTGTCTTTTCATTATCTCCCGTAAGCATGACAACTTCGATTTCCATGTCTGTAAGTTCTTCTATAGCCTGTCTGCTTGTAGGCTTTACGACATCAGCAACTGCTATGATTCCTAACATTCTGCCTTCCATAGCAAAGTAAAGCGGAGTTTTTCCGGCTGTTGCAAGTTCATCGCCCTTTGAGAATAGCTTTGGACTATTAACCGCATTTGCCTCCATCATTCTTCTGTTTCCTGCAAGACATTTCTGCCCGTCAATTACACCTGATAATCCCTGTCCCGGAATCTGTGCAAATGTGTCTACTTCCAGTGATGTAACATTCTTAGCCTTAGCATTTTCAACTATTGCGTCTGCAAGAGGGTGTTCCGATAATTTTTCTATAGAATATGCAATATGTAATAGCTTATCCTGTGTTATTCCATCTATCGCAATAATATCTGTGACTACCGGCTTACCCTGTGTAATTGTACCTGTCTTATCAAGCACAACGGTATCTACCTTATGTGCGATTTCCAGCGCTTCTGCCGACTTTATAAGTATTCCATTAGTTGCACCACGTCCTGTTCCAACCATGATTGCCGTAGGTGTAGCAAGTCCTAATGCACAAGGGCAGGAAATTACCAGTACGGAAATTCCTATTGATAATGCAAATTCGAAGCTGTACCCTGCTATAAGCCATGCTATTGTTGCAATAAGCGCAATTGTTATAACTGTTGGCACGAACACACCACTGACCTTATCAGCAAGCTTTGCAATCGGTGCTTTAGAGCTTGTCGCGTCATCTACCAGTCGTATAATCTGGGCAAGTGTTGTGTTATCTCCAACCTTAGTTGCTGTAATCTTAAGATATCCTGATTTATTGACTGTTGCGCCAATTACAGAATCTCCTATATGTTTCTCAACAGGAATACTTTCTCCTGTAAGTGCTGACTCATCAATTGTTGAAGCACCTTCAAGCACAACACCATCAACAGGTACTGACTCACCCGCCTTGATGATAACGCAGTCTCCTTCTCTTACTTTCTCAACCGGAATCTGAATCTCTTTTCCATCACGCTCGACTCTGGCGGTCTTTGGTGCAAGATTCATAAGCTTTTTAATGGCATCAGATGTCTTTCCCTTTGCTCTTGCTTCAAGAGTCTTTCCTAATGTAATCAGTGTAAGAATTGTTCCTGCCGACTCAAAATATAAATCCATCATATACTGGTCGACCATATGCATATCCATATGTCCCATACCGTATGCAATCTTATATATTGCATAGATTCCGTACACAATTGCTGCTCCTGAACCTATTGCAATAAGTGAATCCATATTCGGCGAACCCTGAAACAATGTCTTGAATCCCACTTTAAAATAGTTGCTGTTAATGAACACAATCGGAATCAATAACAGGAACTGTGTAAATGCAAATATCATCGCATTTTCCATTCCAAGCAACCCATCAGGAAGCGGCCACCCAAACATGTGCCCCATGGATATATAGAAAAGTGGGACTGTAAATATCAGTGACAATATAAGGCGTTTCTTCATTGCTTTATACTGTTCCTGTTCAACGCTTTTCTTCTGCGTTGAAGTATCTTTACTCTTACTTTCCTGTACATTCGTATGTGAAGCAGCTCCATAACCGGCTTTTTCTACCGCTTGTATAATTGTCCGTGTATCTGCAACTGATTCATCATAAGAAACCACCATGCTGTTTTTTAACAAATTAACAGATACTTCCTGCATGCCCGGCACTTTTTTAACCGTTTTCTCTATACGATTAGCGCAGGCTGAGCAGGTCATTCCTGTGATATCAAATGACTCTTTTTTCATATGGTATCCTCGCTTTCTTTTATATTCCATATACCCCCGTTGGGTATCTTGTATCGTGAATTTATCACACCTCTATGTATGCGTCAATACCTATGAATCACTTACTTCTTTTTGGGATAACAGAATTTCCGAATGGGAGATTAGATTAGAATACCAGTCTTACCTGCTGCCTGAGATTATAAAAGGCTGTTAGACATTATAAAATGTGTGGATTTATCTGTTTTTGTTTTACACATAAATCCACACATGATAATTAATATATTAGATTTTATTCAATATTCCCTGCTTCCAGCAGTTTTTCCTTCATTGGTGTAAGATATGGCCTGTCTGCCTCTAACACTTTCATGTTACGCAATAAAACACTATATGAACAAGGATTTTTCTTGTTATTGTTCTCAATATGATAATCCACTAATTCCCACAGCAATTTAATGCAATCTTCCTGTCTGTAGTCCGACTGGGATATCAAAGCCACACAATAATAATATCCTATAGTATCGAATATCGTGAATAAAGTCCTGTCCTCATAATCCGGTCCATATATCTCAAAATATTTAAGCACCACATCTACTATTTCCGGATTCTGTGCAAATGGCAACATTCTCTCATATTCCTTTTTAGCCACAGGTGCATGAATTGTCGACGCAATCTTGCTGCATAACTTCCATATAACTTCATTTGAAACTCCTGCCTGCTCTGCTGCCTCAAGCAACAGTAAAGTACTAAACCTCCTCCAGATAGTTTCTCCCGGAAATTCAGATCCTCTTATCGGAGCATTCGCTTGTATCTCCTTATATTCCCTCACTTCTGCCGCTGTTGGTATTTTCCTCGCCATACATTTACCCCCTGATTTTGTATATTATATATTTTAAATTCACTTTAAAATTCGTTTTAAAATCTGTTCTAAAACACAAGTCTCATCTGGTGCCAGACAACACCGCCATGTGTAGATTTATCAGTTACTCCTTCATCGACAAATCCAAATCCTGCATAATAATGTATTAACTTTTCTTTACATGTCAATACAAGCCCTTTTCTCCCCTGCTCTTTCGCGTCACTGATTGCACATTTAATCAGCTCTCCTGCATATCCATGCCTGCGGTATTCTGGAACTGTATTGACGCCGAATATCATCTGCCAAGCTCCATTCTCATTATGCATGTCAGCCTTTTCGTACATCTCATCTGTCAAATCAGCTTCATCTGTAACGAATCCGTCTACAAATGCAATGAGCTTGTCATCATCAAACATAAGCCAGAAATGATTGCCATAATGTCCGATTCTTTCAATAAATTCTTCTTTTGTCGCTGCCTCTGACTCTGGAAAACACTGTGCTTCCACGCCCGCTATTGCATCTAAGTCGGACATTGCTGCGGTTCTTATATTCATTAGGTTATCTCCTCATTTTAGTTATTCATTCATACTCTCTCGAATCCATTAATTCTGTTTCTATGTACTCAATCGTTGATACGAAGCTCTTATAATGCTTTGTCAACTAGCTGTTGCAAAAATCCTTAAAATTCTTTTGAATTCATTTCATACGGAGCTTTGATAAAACAATTATATCGTGATATATTTATTACGAAAGTGTGCATATCTTTACAGAACCCAGTTTTTGTTAAAACAATTATATCGTGATACCTATCAATAGTCGCATTTTTAAAAGACTTATAGGATAAAAACAGCGTATGAC
>CAVBPJ010000037.1:0-26314 GCA_963597265.1 Evtepia sp.
AATATACTCAATGCAGTTTAAAATATATAGAAATGTATGTTAGATATTAATTATGTAAGAGGGTGTTTTTTTGGAAAACAGTAATATAGACTGGATAGAAAGACTGGGGTGTCTGATAGATTTACATGTGCATCTTGATGGTTCGCTGTCCATTGAGACAGTAAAACATCTTGCGAATATACAGAATATAGAAACAGGAGATGATACAGAGCTTATTAAGAAGCTGCGTGTATCAGATGACTGCAAGGATCTTAACGAATACCTTGAAAAATTCGAATTCCCATTAAAGCTGTTACAGACAAGAGAGGCAATTGCGTATAGTGTCTGTGAGCTTGTGAGAATTCAGGAAGAACAGGGCGTAATATATAGTGAGATAAGATTTGCACCACAGCTTCATATGCAGCTGGGATTGTCACAGCAGGAAGTTGTTGAGGCTGCATGTGAGGGAATTATTGAATCAAGAAAGTACTGGAAGTCATATTCCTGTCACAATCTTATATTATGCTGTATGAGATCAGACAGTAACAGCAATGAGAATATGGAAACAATAAGACTTGCTGCATTATATGCAGAGAAAGGATATTGTGTTGTGGCAGCAGACCTTGCGGGTGCTGAAGGACTTTATGCAACAGATACATTTGCAGATGTATTCAGGGATGCTGTTCAGAGAGGAGTGCCATTTACTATTCATGCAGGTGAGGCGGCAGGTGCAGACAGTATAGAATGTGCTTTGCATATGCAGGCTGGAAGAATCGGACATGGAATAAGATGTATTGAAAGTGAATCAGTTATGGAACAGCTTGCCGAGAGCGAGACAGCACTTGAATTGTGTCCGACAAGTAATCTTAATACATGCATATATGAATCAATAGATGAATATCCGATACAGAAGCTTATTAATAAGGGGATAAAGGTTACTGTTAATACGGATAATATGACAGTTTCTGGTACTACAGAGGCAAGGGAACTGGCACTGGTTGCAGATACATTTAATATGGAGAGGAAAGATGTCAAGCAGCTGATAATGAATAGTGTTGAAGCTGCATTTGCAACAGAAGCAATTAAGAACCGCTTAAGAGCAAGAGTTGAGACACAGTTTGCTAAAGTGGCTGGAATAAGAGGTTAGGATATGAACGAGGTTAATGAATTATTTACTAAGGAGAATGTAGAAAAGATATATGTTCCTGACATTGTTAAGGATGATCTTTTAAGTATTATAGAAGAGAAACTTAAGAAGGCGGGCTTTTATTACAGAGTTGCGTACAGGGTAAAAGCACCGGATTCTATGCTTAATAAGCTTATATTAAAGGATTACAGAAGACCGGGAACTGATAATCAGGATAAGAAGATGCAGGATCTTATCGGAATCAGAATTATTCTGTATTATGCAGATGATGTAGAGATTGTTAAGAATTTTCTTGATACAATATTCTCAATGCCGGGTGTGTGGAATACGACAGAAGCCAACGAGTACGAATTCAGGGCAATGAAGATTAATGGTATATTCAAGCTGCCAGGATACCTTAGCAAGACTATTGTTAATCCGGAACTCGGAGAATATGTTGATGATACATTTGAAATACAGGTGCGAACTAATTCTTTCGAGGGCTGGCATGAGATAGAGCATGATATGAGATATAAGGGTTCAGCCTTTGGTATTGGTAATGAAGCACTTGCAAGAAAGATGAACAGTATACTTGCGACTCTTGAACTTTGTGATGATTCTGTTGTTGGACTGATTGAAGATTTAGGACATCAGCATTACAAAGACAGAAAATGGAACTATATGTTAAGGTGCCACTACAGACTGAAGTTTACAAGAGAGCCGCTTCATCCATATATTGAAGAGATATTTGATAATGATACAGAGCTTGCCAAGAAGTTCTATAAGTTCAAGAGAGAACCGCTGTTAAAGCAGCTTTGGGATAATACCGGGGATAAAGGACCGGAGATAACTGTTAATAATATTGTCAAGATAGTTAACCAGATTGGACCTGAGGATGAAAGACTGAAAGAAGCATTTGCAAAGATAGAACATGAAAAGAAGCAGGAGAACGACAGTATAGCCAAGAGAAGAAGATTCGAGCCATTTAAGCAGTTTGGCTCATATATGGTATTTAAGGCTGATACATATATTGATCTTAGTAATCTTGCTATGGCAGATGCGTTCAGAAAAGCTACAGGATATGTATATTCGTGGGTTAAATCAAGATTTGAAGATGTATTTACTGATTTGCCGGAAAGCGCAGAGACATATGTCAATGTGGAGCCGGGATATTCAGTTAATCTTAAATATGATTCTGATGCTGTGTATTTTTCAGAGAAAACTACACATCTTGATACTAAAGTGCCTACAAGAGTATGGATTTCAGAAGCGGTTATCTGCAGGGAAGGCGACAGATTAAGATTCAGCGTTTCTAACAGATATGCAGAACCAACAGATAGGTACCGCGATAATGAGAATGTTCTTTTCTCAAGACCTAATTTCTTTGGAGAGATTGCCGATAATATAGGAATTGTTGATGTTGAGAGAATGAGAGAGTCTGTGCGATATGTTGAGGACAGCAAGGATTATGACGACCTTACAACACTTATTGCTGATGATGAGAGAACATTCCCGGTTATTGTGTTTATGGCAAGTGATGGAAGATGGTTAGATAAGTTTGATATTAATTATTTCGCATATCTGGTCGGATATTATGCTCATATCAAGATGATAAGAAGTCCATATGAATCACGAAAGTTTGCTAAGGATTATGGCCTTAAGATGGATGAGTGCGCAGATTCAATAACAGTATTTTATCCGGGAAGAGAACCATATACCAGTTATAAGACAGATATTTTCCATACAACATTTGAAGTTATCAAGGTTGAAAAGAGAAAATACTGGAATGAGAATGGATGCAGGGCATACAGAAGAAAACTTGTTTCAGAGATAAGAGAGAATAATGTGTTATAATAAGAATCTAATGATTCTGTGTCAGAGGAGAACGGAATGGATAAATGTGTACTTGTAGTTGATGATAATGATTTTAACAGGGAACTTGTAAGAGATATTCTTGAAGATGAAGATATAACTGTTTATGAGGCAGACGGCGGAGAAGCTGCAATTGAGATGATGAAGTCAGAACAGGCAGATGATATAGATGTAATTCTTATGGATATGAGAATGCCTGTGATGGATGGAGCAAGTGCAACCGGTCATATAAGGGCATTAGGAGGCAGATGTATAGATATTCCTATAATTGCAATGACGGCTAACACATATGAATCAGATATTTCAAGCCTGTCAGATGCAGGTATGGATGGATTAATAACGAAACCTGTTGATGTTGATACATTGACACAGCAGATAGCAAAACTGGCAGGGTGGTAAAACACTCTGCCAGTTTTTATATATTATTGCATATATTATCTTGAATCACCCATAAAGAAGAGTGCAACTGTTCCGGGACCTGAATGTGTACCGATTGTAGGACATATATAATTAATCCATATATTGTCGATACCGAATCGTTCTTTAACAAGACCAGCAACAAACTGTGCATCTTCTAAGCAGTCACCATGACTGATGAATACTACATCATTCTTATCCCTGTAAGAACCGATATGTTCCTCCATACGATCGACCAGAGCGATAAGGGATTTCTTTCTGCCACGGACTTTTCCTATGTTAATAAGCTTACCGTCATTGCTTACATGAAGGATTGGTTTAATGCTGGCGAGTGTACCAATAATAGCTGTGGTCTTGGAAACACGTCCGCCTCTGTATAAGTGGTTAAGATCATCAACAGTAAAGTTATGTACGAAGTTAAGAATGTGTGCATTAAGGAAATCGATGATTTCATCCATAGTACTTCCTGATTTCTTCATCTCTATAGCTTTATATACAACAAGCCCTTCGCCCATTGAAGCAGATAATGAGTCAATTACAACAATCCTTGAACCCGGATGTTCTTCCATAACTTCATTGGCAGCAATACATGCGTTATTATAACTGCTTGAAAGAGCAGAAGAAAATGCAATGTGAAGGATATCAAAGCCTTCATTCACACGTTTTTCAAATATAGTTTTACAGTCTTCAGGATTGCATGCCATTGTAGTTGGCATCTCACCGTTACGCATGCGGTCAAAGAATTCTTTCTCAGGCATAATATTGTCTGTTCCATAGATTGTTTCACCAAATGCATAGAAAAGAGTATGAATATCAATGTTGTTTTCTTTAACATAACTGTCAGGTAAATCGGCAGTTGTGTCTGTAGATATAAGAAAATCTTTCATAAATGTCAGATCCTTTCTTGATTTATTTCTTGTATTATAATATCATTAATAAAGTGATATTCCAAGATATAAGATGAATCGCATTTTTTGAAATATTTTTTGAAAATGGGGTTGACATATATAATTTGAGATGATATCATGCAATAGTTGCAAAGCAAAGCAGAGTATCCACTCTCACCTCAGCGCACAAGGCGACTCGGGTTGATATTTAAGAATTACACAGAATATAGGATTGTGTTTTGATTAAAGAAAGTGGATAGCTATGCTATTCACTTTAATTTTTTATATGGGGGTGTACCGCTATTAACGAGTTAATGATTAACGAACAGATTAGATGCAAAGAGGTTCGTGTTATTGGAGAAGAAGGACAGCAGCTTGGAGTTATGCCATCAAGAGATGCTCTAAACATGGCTAAGGATGCAGGAGTTGATTTAGTTATGGTTTCACCATCAGCTAACCCACCTGTATGCAGACTTGTAGATTATGGAAAGTTCAAGTACGAACAGCTCCGCAAGGAAAAGGAAGCTAAGAAGAAACAGAAGACAGTAGAAGTTAAGGAAGTTCGTTTATCACCTAACATCGATGTCAATGACCTTAATACTAAGTGTAATGCGGCAAGAAAGTTCATTGAGAAAGGTAACAAGGTTAAAGTATCATTAAGATTCAGAGGAAGAGAGATGGCTCATATCGATTCTACTAAGCATATCTTAGAAGATTTTGCAGAGAAGCTTAGCGATATAGCTGTAATTGAGAAAGCTCCTAAGATGGAAGGCAGGAGCATGATGATGTTTTTAACTGAAAAACGTTAAAATAAATAACAACTAATAGACATTTTTAGGAGGATTATTATGCCAAAGGTAAAGACAAAAAGAGCAGCTGCAAAGCGTTTTAAAGTAACTGGAACAGGTAAGTTAAAGAGAATGAAGGCATACAAGAGCCACATTCTTACAAAGAAGTCAGCTAAGAGAAAGAGAAATCTTAGACAGGCAGCTATGACAGATGCAACTAATGTTAAGACAATGAAGAAGATTATGCCTTATCTCTAAGATTAATGGTATAACAACATTTATTTAGAGATATAGTTTAAGGAGGAATTTATAAAATGGCAAGAATTAAAGGCGGATTAAACGCAAAGAAGAAGCATAACAGAGTATTAAAGCTCGCTAAGGGTTATAGAGGAGCAAGATCTAAGCAGTACAGAGTTGCTAAGCAGTCAGTTATGAGAGCTCTTACAGAGAGCTACAAGGGCAGAAAGCAGAAGAAGAGACAGTTCAGACAGTTATGGATTGCCAGAATCAATGCTGCTGCAAGAATTAACGGACTTTCATACAGCAAGTTCATGTATGGTCTTAAGTTAGCTAATATCGATCTTAACAGAAAGGTATTATCTGAGATGGCTGTTAACGATGCAGAAGGATTTGCTAAGCTCGCAGAGGTTGCTAAGTCTAAGCTTGCATAATTGATTATATATTATATATCATAGAACTAATAGGCTGTCGTGAATGCGGCAGCCTTTTCTTTTTAAAATGTATGATATTTCTGTGAACTAATGTGAACAGATATGGATAAAATTTCTTTTATATGATATAGTATGAAAGTCAATTTTTTACTTCTTTATAGAGAAGTAAGAGCGGAGGTTTATTGTGAGAAAAAGTTTTTTAAGAAAAGCATCAATAGTTTTATTATCTGCAACAATGCTTATGGCAACTGCATGTAATAAAGAGATTGAAGTTAAGTATGATTACGATGTTAATGATTATGTACAGCTTGGTAAGTATGAGGATATAGCAGTTACAGTAGATAAGACTTCTATAGAGAATCAGCTTGTTGATGATAAGATTGCTGAGGATATAGAGAATAACACAACATACTCAGAAGTCAGCAGAGGAGCTGTTGATGGCGATCAGATTCTTGTTACTTATGTTGCTACAAGTTCTGGTTCACAGTCAACAGGTCTGTCTAACACAGATGGTGTTACTATGATACTTGGAACAGACAAGCTTGGACTTGACATAGATGAGCTTGAGCAAGCTCTTTATGGAATGAAGGCTGGTGAGACTAAGGTTATGGTAATTGATTTACCAGAAACATACAGTAATTCAGTATATGCAGGAACTAAGGTCGTATTTGAACTTACAATGCAGACAGTTGCACAGCCTAATGTGCCAATGCTTACTAATGCATATGTTAAGGAAACATTTGGATATGATACAGTTGAGGAGTACAGAGCATCTGTTAAGGATTCTTTAGCAAGTTCAATTGATTCAAAGGTTGATGAAGATATTCAGAAGCAGGTTCTTTCAGCACTTCAGGATACATGTAAAGTAAGCGGATATCCAGATTCATTAATCAGCACATTAACAGAAAGATATGACCAGTCTATCGGATTCTATGCTGATTTTACTAACCAGTCAAAGGAAGAGTACTGCCAGCAGTTATATGGAATGTCATATGATGATTTCATCAAGAAGTCAGCAGCACAGCAGCTTATTATGGAAGCGATTGTTAAAGATCAGAAGTTCTCTTTAAGAGAATATGATTATAAGGGCGATCTTGATGAATTTGCAGGAGATAATGGATATTCTGATGAGAATGCATTCGTTGAGAAGTTTGGTAAGGATAGTGTAGTTAAGGCTATGCTTGTGCAGAAGGCACAGGATTATGTTATTGATCATGCCAATATTTCTTATAAGTAAGAGTGACAGAATTTAGGTTGTGTGGGAACCGGCAGCATATTATTATGCGAGTCCTCATGGCGGCTGCACCTAGTGGGAGTAAATGCCGCTCTATACAGAGTTTATTACGGTGAGAGAAAACAAACGCGCTTCGCTTGAACGAGTTTTCTCTCACCGCTCTTTTGTATAGAGCGGCATAACTTTCCTGTTATTTTTATTTTGTGCCGGTTGAGCCGAAGCCGCCTTCACCTCTTTCTGTATCGTCAAGTTCTTCTACTTCGTTGAAGTCTGCTGTGATGTATGGGGCTAAGACTATCTGGGCGATTCTGTCTTTTGGTTCTACGGTTACTGGGTTGTTGGAATGGTTGTGGAGGGCTACTATGATTTCACCTCTGTAGTCTGAATCTATTACTCCAACTTTGTTGGCTGGGGCAAGACCTTTTTTGCATGCCATTCCGCTTCTTGCGTAGATGAGTCCTACGAGTCCTGTTGGTATCTCCATTGCTATTCCTGTTTTGATGAATTCTGTTGTTCCCGGCATTACTGTTACTGCCTCTGGCATTCCTGAGTAGAGGTCTGCTCCGGCTGAGAATTCTGTTCCGTAGGTTGGAATGCATGCATCAGGATTTAATTTCTTAATATTAACTTTCTGTGACATTGTATAAACTCCTTTTTATTATTAATCGTACAGAAGTACGATATCTCCAGATTCCAGTGATTCTTTCACAAGGATTGTTCTCTGATTAGATGAACCCTTGAATTGAAGCATCATGTCTTTCTTGTCTTCTTCAAATTTTCCATCGACTATGACATCAATGTATTGAAGCATTTCTTTAGTTTCTTTCCATTCGTTGCACATCCTGCCGACAATATCTTTATCAAAGAGATATCCTGTGAAACACCATATACTAAGGTCGGGATATACTTTGCGGACCTCTCGTAACAGTGGCAAAAGTCCCTGCTGGTTGCTGTGTTCAAATGGTTCTCCACCTAGAAGCGTGAGTCCTGTAACATAGTCATGAGCAAGTGAGTCAATGATTTCTTTAATGGTATCATCGGTGAAATCCCTGCCATAATTAAAGTCCCATGCGATTTCATTAAAACAGCCCTTGCAATGATGTGTACACCCACTAACAAAAAGTGATGTACGCACGCCAGGTCCGTTGGCAATATCGCAGGTTTTTATTTCAGCATAATGCATTATACAAACCCTCTTTCTAAAAGTTGCAATAAATCTGTATTATTAAACTATAATGACATATTATCACATGAATTACAGAATTATAAATGCTATATTAAACATATAGCAAATGGCATAAATCTGTTGTACAATTATAGCAGATTTGTTCGTGACAAACAATGGAGGGAATATAATGAAAATATACTTTGACAAACTCTATAGATATGACAGAATACAGGAACCAGCAGGCATTGCACTTCCTTTTAAAGAAGGTGAATTAAAGTCTGCAGACAGAATATCTATTACACAGAACGGTAAGAACTGCATGGTTCAGCCTAAAGTTACATCAACTCATGCGGACGGAAGTGTAAGGTATCTGTATGTTGATTTTCTTGCTGATATTCCAGCGAATAAAGGAACAGTTGTTGAATTTCAGAAGGAATCCGACAATGTATGCGGGGATAAAGGTGTATCAGTTATGCAGATGGAGCAGGGATTGTGTGTTGATACAGGATGTGTCACATTTACAGTAAAGAACAATTCCCAGAATATATTTGAGACGCTTGATGATGGAAGAAAGAAGTACACAGCACAGAATTTTGAAGGACCTTACCTGAAAGATGATATGGGTAAGTACGACATTAATATAGGCGAGTGGAAGATTATTGATGCTGGTCCTGTAAAATGTGTTATAAGAGCCAAAGGAAACAATACGCTTGTAAATAAGAATATTGAATGTGAGATAACGCTTACAGCATATGCTGGAAAGCCATGGATAGATGTTGCATACAGAATTATTAATACTTCTTATGATGAGCTGCATATTAAATCTCTCGTATTCTATGCAAAGCCAGATACAGATGTTGCAGCGAGTGATGATTTATTTGATATGCACATTAATTCTGAGAACGATTCGACAGGCTGTGGTGATGCACCTACTGATAATTCTATGGAGGAAGGACCGGTATTTCATACAAGAGGAACAACTGAACTTGAGATGATATCGCATAAAGCACCAGTTGCAAATGTGCGAACTCTTGTAGGAAGTTCTAATTATAAGACAGATTTCTATATTGGAAAAGATGGCGTTCAGGTTAACAAAGTTGTTGATGATGCCTATCTTGTAAAGGAAGCTAATGAACATTTTGCAGAAGTATTCTATGGAACATTCATGGCTGATTATACGGATTCGCAGGATGGCCTGTGTGTAACTGTATATCAGGCACAGCAGAATTATCCTAAGGCAATCAAGTCGTATGATGATGGAATAGCAGTTATGCTTGTTCCAGAGGATATTGGAAATGTTGTGATGCAGTCAGGTATGGCAAAAGAGCAGAGATTTTTACTGCATTTTCATGAACCAGACATGCAGATGTGGGAACTTGACAACAGAAGTACGATATACCAGATGCCTGACAGACCATGTATAGCACCAGAAGAATTCAAGAAATCAGGTGTGTGCATGGATGTTTTCCCGGAACATCTGGTAGACGAGGTTGAGATAGCACTTATAGCAAGAGCTGATAATCATTCAAGATGCTATGGATTCATCAACTGGGGCGATTCAGCAGATATGGGTTATACAAGACAGGGACGCGGTGGCGGAAAGCTGGTGTGGAGTAACAATGAATATGATTATCCACATTCCTGTGCACTTATGTATGCAAGAACCGGAGTAAGAAGATTTCTTGATTATCTGTTAGTTTCTGCAAAACATCAGATGGATGTTGATGTGTGCCATTACAGCAGCAATCCGTTAAGAATCGGTGGTCAGTGGGAGCATACAGCTGGACACTGCAAGAACGGAATAATGGTCTGCTCACATGAATGGGTAGAAGGAATGCTTGATTATTATCATTTTACAGGGGATGAGAGAGGGCTTGAAACTGCAATAGGTATAGGTGACAACATATTAAGGCTTCTTGATACGCCTATGTATGCAAAACCGGGTGAAGCTAATGCGCGTGAGACTGGCTGGGCATTAAGGGCGCTTACGGCATTGTATGTTGAGACAAGAGATGATAAATGGCTTGCCAAATGTGAATGGATAATTGACAGCTTTAAGATATGGGAAGAGGAGTATGGCAACTGGCTTGCACCATATACAGATAATACCCTTATCAGAGTAGGTTTCATGATATCGGTAGCTGCCGGAAGTGTTATGAGATATTACAGAGTGTTTCCAAGAGAAGATATTAAGCAGATGCTTATAAGGGCAATTGATGATGTGGTAGAGAATTGCACTCTTGATAACGGACTGTTCTATTATAAGGAACTTCCATCACTTTCAAGAAATGGCAATAATACACTTCTTCTTGAATCACTTGCGATTGCGTATGAGTTAACAGGTGATAAGAAATATCTTGAATATGGTTTCAAAACATTTGAAACCAATATTAATAAGACACAGAGAGCAGGTGTCGGCTCAAAGCAGATTATAGATGACACGGTTATGGTGACAGGTGACAGCACTAAGGGATTTGCACAGAGTTTTATACCACTTGTTACATACTATAAGGCACTTGGGGATACGGGATTAATGGATAATATAAAGCTGTATTCGTAATTGAGGTGGTGGACGGGACGCCCGGAGGTGTGAATGGCGTCTGACGCTCCGGTTTCCTTCGCTTAGTGGGTGTAAATGCCGCTATATACAGAGTTTTTTACGGTGAGAGAAAGCAAACGCGCTTCGCTTGGACGAGCTTTCTCTCACCGCTCTTTTGTATATAGCGGCATTAACGCCCACACAGCTTGAAAAAGTCGCGTCAGACACCATTCACACCTCTGGGCTGATATCTACCACCTCAATTAACGGACGCCTGCTGCCCTTTGGGCAGATTGGCTGGGTTTGGAGAAGTTGCAGATATTTACTGGTTTTTTTATGTAATATATAGTATAATCTTTCAAAAGTGTTTGTAATTGACGGAAAGGCAGGGTATTTTATGAGAATCGGAATAAGAGCACATGATGTTGCATACGCTCCATTAGAGGAGCTTATACCTAATATACATGCACAGGGATTTCACTGTATGCATATTGCACTCAGTAAGTCTATAAAGGAATTCAAGCCGGGAGTAGAGACTATGACACCGGGACTTGCTATGTATATTAAGGAATTATGTACAGAGAATAAGGTTGATGTTGCAGTACTTGGATGTTACCTTAACCTCTGCAACCCTAATCCAGAGAAGCATAAAGAAATCGTTGAAAAGTATAAGGCACATATAAGATTTGCAAGTATTCTTGGCTGTGGAGTTGTTGGAACTGAGACTGGTGCAGTTAATGAGGAGTATAAGTATGAGCCTGCTAATCATAGCGAGGAAGCTTTACAGTGCTTTATTGATAATTTAAGACCAATTGTTAAATATGCTGAACAATTTGGCGTTATTGTAGCAATTGAGCCAGTATGGAAGCATATTGTATATACAGTTGAACGTGCAAGAAAGGTACTTGATGCAATTGATTCTCCTAATCTTCAGATAATATTTGATCCTGTTAATCTGTTATGTGTTGATAATCTTGCACAGCAGGATGAGATTATTGAGAAAGCATTTGACCTGTTATTAAAGGATATTGCTGTTGTTCACTGCAAGGATTATATAGTTGAAGGCAATGAACTTAAGTCAGTGGCAGCAGGTACAGGCAAAGGTAATCCTGTGACAGGTGGCGGTCTTAATTATCCGCTTCTGTTAAAGAAGATTAAAGAGCATAAGCCATATGTACACTGTACTCTGGAGAATACTGTTCCAGAAAATGCAGTGGCAACAAGAGAATTTATGGAAAGAACATATGCCAGTGTATAATAATATAGGTACGCTAAGAAATACTATAACGCTGGAATGATTACCAGAGAATGGAGGCACGTATGCCAGAGAATATTGAGTTACCAGGCGCAAGCCATAACAAAACTAATCAGGTTGAGAGAGCTGTAGATACACCTGCAGATTTTACAAGTCCTGAAGAATTATATAAGGATCTGATTACTGAAATCAAGAAATATCATCCATCTACAGATTTGTCTGACATTGAGAAGGCATACGAGACTGCAAGAAAAGCGCATGAAGGACAGTTCAGAAAATCTGGAGAGCCATATATAATACATCCTTTATGTGTTGCTATTATTCTGGCTGAGTTAGAGCTTGATAAAGAGTCAATCATTGCAGGGCTTCTTCATGATGTTGTTGAAGATACTGTTATGACAAGTGAAGATGTTGCGAGAGAATTTGGCGATGAAGTAGCATTGCTTGTAGACGGTGTAACAAAACTTACACAGCTCAATTATCAGCATGATAAGATTGAGGTTCAGGCAGAGAATCTTCGTAAGATGTTCCTTGCGATGGCTAAGGATATAAGAGTTATTCTTATAAAGCTTGCGGACAGACTGCATAATATGAGAACAATGCAGTATCAGTCACCTGCCAAACAGATTGAAAAATCAAGAGAAACTATGGAAATCTATGCTCCAATTGCTCACAGATTAGGTATTTCCAAGATTAAGGTAGAACTTGATGATTTATCAATGAAATATCTTATGCCTGATGTGTATAACGACCTTGTTGAACAGGTTAACTTAAACAGACCAGGCAGAGAAGCATTTATAAAGAGCATAATTAAAGAAGTCGGCATGCATATAAGCAATGCTGGTATTGAAGCTGAGATTGACGGAAGAGTTAAACATTTCTTCTCAATATACAGGAAAATGGTTAACCAGAATAAGACGCTTGACCAGATATATGACATATTTGCAGTAAGAATAAAGGTTGATACAGTTAAAGACTGTTATGCGGCACTTGGTGTAATCCATGAAATGTATAAGCCTATCCCAGGTCGTTTCAAGGATTATATTGCTATGCCTAAGCCTAATAATTACCAGTCACTTCATACAACTCTTATTGCGTCTAACGGACAGCCATTCGAGATTCAGATAAGAACTTATGAGATGCATAAGATTGCTGAATATGGTATTGCTGCCCACTGGAAGTACAAAGAGGGTAACACAGGTGAGAAGACTGATAAGAGCGAAGAGGCTAAGCTTAGCTGGTTAAGACAGATTCTTGAATGGCAGAAAGAGATGTCTGATAATAAGGAATTCTTATCATCAATTAAGAATGACCTGAATCTTTTTTCAGACAGCGTATATTGTTTCACACCTTCGGGAGATGTTAAGACACTTCCAGCAGGTTCCTGCCCTATAGATTTTGCTTACAGCATACATAGTGCTGTAGGTAACAAGATGGTAGGAGCAAGAGTTAACGGAAAGCTTGTTAATATTGACTATGTTATCAAGTCAGGTGACAGAATAGAGATTATTACATCACAGAATTCCAAAGGTCCAAGCCGTGACTGGCTTTCAATAGTAAAGAGTACCCAGGCACGAAACAAGATAAACCAGTGGTTTAAGCAGGAATTAAAGGAAGATAATATTCTTAAAGGCAAGGAAATGATTGCCAATTACTGTAAGACCAAGGGAATCGTTTTATCTGATATTACCAAGCCTGAATACGTTGAAAAATGTCTTAACAAATACGGCTTTAAAGACTGGAATTCAATTCTTGCAGCAGTTGGCCATGGTGCATTAAAAGAAAGTCAGATTGTAAACAGACTTAATGAAGAGCATCAGAAGACCAAGAAAGCAGAGATTACAGATAAGGACGTTCTTGAGGAGATTGTTGCGGCAGAATCTAAGGATAAAGCCAAGAAGAAGGATGGCAAGGGCGGAATTGTCGTTAAGGGAATCCATGATGTTGCTGTAAGATTTTCTAAATGCTGTAATCCTGTTCCGGGAGATGAGATTGTTGGATTCGTTACAAGAGGAAGAGGTATATCAATTCACAGAACAGACTGCGTTAATATAATTAACTTCCCGGCTAATGAGCGTGCACGTCTTATTGAAGCTGAATGGGAGCAGGGACAGACTAACGATACTTATGAAGTAGAGATTAATATATTTGCTAATAACAGAACAGGACTGATTGTTGATATTTCAAGAATGTTCACAGAAGCAGAGATTGATGTTAAATCCATGAACTGCCGTCTTAATAAGAAAGATGTTGCAACAATAAGTATTGGATTTGATATTCACGGAAAAGAAGAACTTAACAGAATTATAGATAAGTTAAGAAAAATAGATGGAGTTACTGATATAACCAGAACTGCAGGCTAGGAGAGATGTATGATTAAGATTGAATCAAGGGTATTAGGACCAGTAGCAACTAACTGCTATCTTATAATTAACAAAGAGAATAATGAAAGCATAATTGTTGATCCGGCAGATTCGCCTGAATCTATATATGACATGGTTGTACGTTCAGGAAGCAAGCCACAGGCAATACTTCTTACACATGGACATTTTGACCATATAGGTGCCGCCAATGAAGTGCGTGAGCATTATGGAATTAAGATATATGCATCATGTGATGAGGAAAAACTTCTTGCTTCACCTGCAAGAAATCTTTCTAATGCATATGGCATGAGCTTAAGAGTCACAGCAGATGTACTTCATAATGATGGAGATATTCTTGAACTTGCAGGACTTAAGATTAAAGCAATTCATACACCGGGACATACAGCTGGTGGAACATGTTATTATATTGAATCGGACAAGACTCTTATGTCAGGTGATACATTGTTTGCCGGTTCTGTTGGAAGAACAGATTATCCTACAGCAAGTTCGGCTGCGATGATGGAGTCACTGCATAATAAACTCTGCAAGCTTCCTGATGATACAGATGTGTATCCGGGACATGGAGAGTTCACAACGATTGGATATGAAAAGCAGAATAATCCATTTATGTAATGTGTGCAGGCGAAAAGGAAGCAACGATGATATATATTAAGATTGACAATGATTTGTTTTATGATGATGCGGTTGTGCTTGTGCGTTCATTTTATCCAAGAACTGAGGTTGCAGCACTTAAGGCGGATTCCAAACCAGAGGAAAGTGATGAGATTCTTTCAATAGAAGTGCCTGATATCACAGGTCTTGATAAGAAAAATGCCCATGAAGTATTTAAGGATAGTCTTTATAAGAAACTTTCTGAAAAGACTGGCAAGAAACTTCCTTGGGGATACCTTACAGGAGTAAGACCAAGCAAGATTGCATATACAATGCTTGAAGAAGGTGCAACTGAAGAACAGATTAAGAAACATTTTATGGAAAAGCATTATGCGAGTGAAGAAAAAGCAGACCTTGCACTTGCAGTGGCTAAGAAGGAACTTGATATTCTGACAGATATGGACTATAAGACAGGTTACAGCCTGTACATTGGTATTCCATTCTGTCCAAGCATATGTCTGTACTGTTCATTTTCATCATATGCTCTGGGAGCATATAAAGATTATGTTGATAATTATGTAGATGCACTTATTAAGGAGATAAGATTTGTCGCTGAATCCATGAAGGGAAGAAGGCTGGATACAGTGTACATGGGTGGTGGAACACCTACAACTTTAAGTGCAGAGCAGTTAGATAAAGTGTTGACAGTGGTTGAAGAAGCATTTGACTTAAGCACATGCCGTGAGCTTACTGTTGAGGCGGGAAGACCAGACAGTGTGACACCTGATAAGTTCAAAGTCCTTAAGGCTCATAATGTTGGAAGAATATCTATTAATCCCCAGACAATGAATCAGAAAACACTGGATTTAATCGGAAGAAAGCATACAGTTGAAGATATTAAGAATGCTTATGCAATGGCAAGAGAAGCAGGACTTGATAATATTAATATGGATATGATTCTAGGACTTCCGGGAGAGGGAGTTGATGAGGTTGCCCATACTCTTAATGAAATTAAGGCTATGGGACCAGAGAGCCTTACTGTACATTCACTTGCAATTAAGAGAGCATCAAGACTCAACATTTTGCGTGAGCAGTATGCAGAACTTTCAATTGAAAATACAGATAATATTATTAAGATGACAGAGCAGACTGCAAGAGACCTTAATATGCAACCATATTATATGTATCGTCAGAAGAATATGGCTGGAAACTTTGAAAATGTTGGTTATGCAGTTCCTGGTCTTGAATGTATATATAATATTCTTATTATGGAGGAGAAACAGACCATAATTGCGTGTGGAGCAGGTGCTTCAACCAAGGTTGTGTTCCATAATGAAGGCGATGCTAATCATTCTGTCAGAATTGAGAGAATAGAGAATGTCAAAGATGTCAGAAGCTACGTTGAGAGAATTGATGAAATGATTGAGAGAAAACGGAAGTTCTTTGAGGAGAATAAGTTTTAGAACACAGATGACGTATGGATGACGGATTGCGACATATAATAAACAGAATATGACAAGTATATTTACATGCACATTTATATATGATACTGTACATATATAAATGTGCATATTTATTAATATCAGAGGAGGAAGTATCACCGGTGTAGTTAATGTATTATGGGATATAGTGAAGAGAATGATTATTATGACGCAGCAATGCGTAAGATTAATGGGGATTCATTGTGTTTGAGTACATATCAGTATCTTAAAAGGAATGAAGAATGGATTGGAAGGTATGAGGATTTCTTAAAGGGGAAGAGGTCACTGCCTTTATTATATGATCCATTTTTTAAGAAGATATTCAATCCAGTTGAGAGAAGAGACAGACTTTCAGAGCTGGTTAGCTGTCTGTTGGGGCAGAAGGTTACAGTTCTTGAAGTGTTTCCTAATGAAGATTCACAGTTTCTTGGCGTTATGATTATTATGGATATGGTTGTTATGATGGCTGATGGAAGTATTGCCAATATCGAGATTCAGAAGATTTCATATGATTTTCCGGCAGAGAGAATATCGTGTTACTCAGCCGACCTTGTACTTCGCCAATATAAGATGATTACTGGAAAGAATAAGGAAGGAAAGCCTGATTCTTCAATGAATGGTTCTACAAAACCATCTTATAAAGATATGAGGAAAGTTCATACAATAATTCTGTTTGAGGAGAGCAACAGCAGCCTTATCAGTGACATGGATAGGGCATTATATTTTCATGTTGGAAAGACAAGATTTAACACTGGAATCAAGATAGAGCTTCTACAGGATTTTGTTCTTGTAAGCCTTGACACATTTAAGAAATACAGATATTCTGATATCAGAGAAGGGCGTACTAAGATAACGGATTATGATTATGACAGTAGTCAGTATAATGACAAGTTAGTTTCTGAAAAGATGAAAAGAGACAGACTAAAGTATCTGTCATTATTCGTAGCCGATACACCGCAGGAGATAGACAAATTGATAGAGATATTTCCTGATCTGGAATCAGTACGCCAGGATATTAATGAGTATTTGGAAAGACCCGGGGAGGTGCTCAGTATGTTTTCAGAGGCGTTGAGGATATTGGACAGGAATACGGCAGAGTTGATGGTTGACAGGATGAAGGATGAGATGGAGGCTTTGCAGGTTCAGACAGATGAATTGAAGGCACATAATGATAATTTACAGGAACAGAATAATGAATTAAAGGATGAGGTTGCCAGACTGAAGCAGCAGTTGTTGGAAGTGCAGAATCACAATAAGTAATGTAGTATAAGATGTTGTTAGTGTAAACCTGCCATATGTATTGCATACATGTGGCAGAGTTTTTTATGTGGTGGCAATTATTAATGTGTAATTACTAATGAACTCGTTATCTTGCGGAAATGTACATATTATGATACTATTTTAGCAGTGAAATAATGGTCGGAACAATTATATATGTACAAAGGAGCTGATTAATATGCGAGGCAGAACAAGATGTTTATTAATGGTAATTATCATGAGTATATGTATGCTCGTGGGCTGTGGTACAGAGACAGCGGATAATGCTACGACGAAATCTGTAACACAGACAACAGTTTCAGTTAGTAAAGAACAGACAACACAGAGCGTTGCCAACACAGAAAAAGTTACTAAAGAAAAGACTACAGAGGCAGTAACTGAGAAGACAGAAGCTGAACCAGCGACAGAAGCTGCTGCACCTCAGGTTGAGGAGAAACAGCAGGCAGTAGAGGAACCAGTGGTTTCTAACAATTCTGGTAGTTCTACAATGGTATGGATTCCTAAATCTGGAAAGAAGTACCATAGAAGCAGTTCGTGCAGTAATATGAAGAATCCGAGTCAGGTTACGATAGAGAAAGCACAAAGCCTTGGCTATACGCCATGTAGTAAATGTTATTAATATTATAAGACTATTGGAGAGACAATAATGAATAAGAAGAAATATTTGTGTCCATGCTGCAAGAAATATGTATTTGCAGAAGGACCAGGCAGTTATGAGATATGTCCTGTGTGTTCATGGGAAGATGATAAGATACAGGCTGAGAATCCGGATTATAAGGGCGGAGCTAATAAGCTGTCTTTGAATGAATGTATTAAGAAGTTTAATTCAGTGATTGCAGTATTTTTAACAATTGCTATGCTTATTGCTGGCTTAACAGGATTAACAGGATGCGGTACGGCTTCTGATACAGATAAGCAACAGACATTTACACAGGATGCAGTACAGTCTGCTGAGAGTATTGATAATACAGATAAAGCATCGGACACTAATAAGACATACACATTCAGAAACCAGAAACTGCTTAATTCCCATTATGAGAAACATGGTAAGGATATGGGATTTTCTTCTGCAAAAGAGTATGAGAAAGCAGCATCAGCGGTTGTCACTAACCCAGACGCTCTGCATAAAACAGAGGCTGAGGATGGAGATGATGTTTATTATGTGGAGAGTACGAATGAATTCGTTATTGTATCTACTGATGGGTATATAAGAACATATTTTAACCCGGATGCAGGAATTGCATATTATAACAGACAGTAAAAAGTGTTATAATGTGTAGCAAAAGGGAGGCGCATAATATGAATATCAATAAAATTGTGATTGCGGGAGCAGGAACAATGGGCTCTTCAATGGCGCAGATATATGCGAAGTATTTTGATAATGTGACTTTGTATAATCACAGAGAAGAGAGTCTTAAGAAGGCAGAAGTAAGAATTAAAGAAAATGTCGATACACTTGTTAAATCTGGCAACATGACAGAGCAGGAAGCAGACAAGCTGCTTGGTTCATTGTCATATACGACATCTATGGACTGTTTTAAAGACTGTGATTTCGTTGCAGAGAATCTTACTGAAAATGTAGAGATTAAAGATACATTTTACAAGGAATTATCAGATGTAGTGAGTGATAATGCGATTATAACAACCAATACGTCAGGTCTTTCAATTAACAGGCTTGCACAATCTGTTAAGAAACCAGAACGTTTCATAGGTATGCACTGGTTCAATCCGCCACATCTTGTTCCGCTTATTGAGATTATAAAAGTCGATGCGACAACAGATGAAGTTGCTAAAGATATATATAATCTGAGTTTAAAGATTGGCAAGAAACCAGTAATTGTTAATAAAGATGTGCCGGGATTTGCGGCAAACAGACTGCAGTTTGCGGTTTTAAGAGAAGCACTTGACCTTGTTAAGAAGGGCGTTGTTTCACCAGAAGGAATCGATGATGTCATGAAATATGGTCTTGGATTCAGATATGCATGTTTGGGACCATTGGAGGTTTCTGATTTTGGCGGACTTGATACTTTCTATCATATAAGTGAGTATCTTATGAAGGATTTGTGTGATGATAAAGAACCACCAGAACTTCTTAAGCAACATTTTGAAGCAGGCGAATATGGCGTTAAGAGCGCAAAAGGATTTTACGATTATTCTGAAGGCAGAGATAAGATAGCAACTGGGGAAAGAGATGAGAAATTCCTTAAAGTCTATCATGCGCTGTATGAGGATAAATAAATATTAATCAGGAGGATTATTAATGAAGGTAGCAGTAACATACGAGAATGGTCAGATTTTTCAGCATTTCGGACATTCTGAGAGCTTTAAGATTTATGAGACAGAAGGAAAGAATATTGTCCGTGCAGAGGTAATTGGTGCTGATGGAGCTGGTCATAGCGCATTGGCAGCTGTTCTTAAGGATAAAGGTGTAGATGTTCTTATATGTGGTGGAATAGGTAATGGTGCAGTCACAGCACTTTCAGAAGCTGGAATTGAAGTATATTCAGGAGCAGATGGAGAAGCAGATGCAGCAGTTGAGGCATATCTTAACGGAGATTTAGCATCAGCAGGAGTTAATTGTGACCATCATCACGAGCATGAAGAAGGTCATGGCTGCGGACATTGTGGAAGTCATGAAGATGAAGAGTCAGGCTGTGGACATTGTGGAAGCGATGGCGAAGAGTCAGGTTGCGGAAGCTGTGGAAGTGATGAAGGTGAATCAGACTGCGGAAACGGTTGTGGCGGCTGCGGCGGAGGCTGTGGTACATTTACACCATCGTTTGAAGGACCAAATGTTGGAAAGAAAGTAAAGGTGCATTATAAAGGAACACTTAATGATGGAACACAGTTCGATTCTTCTTATGACAGAGGCGAGCCACTTGAATTTACATGCGGAGCCGGAATGATGATTCAGGGCTTTGATAAGGCAGTTGCAACAATGAATGTCGGCGATGTTATTGATGTTCATCTTATGCCAGAGGAGGCATATGGCGAAGCTGATCCTCGAGCTTTCATAACACTTCCTATAAGTGAACTTCCGGGTGCAGAAGAACTTAAAGTTGATGATAAGGTATATCTTCAGAACATGTATGGACAGCCATTCCCAGCAAGGGTCGCTGCTTTAACTGATACAGAGATTACATTTGACGCTAATCATGAGATGGCAGGAAAAGAACTGAATTTCAGAATAGAGCTTGTTGAAGTATTATAATTGAATAATGTTAAGATACCGGCTGGTACAGCTAAATGCAGTATCAGCCGGTTATTTTATTGTCTGGAAACAAGCTCTTTAGTCAGTCGGATCCATTCTTTTAATTCTTTACGGTTTTCATCTTCTTTGCGGTAAGCTGCTGAGAATGGAATACGCATGGCGGGGTCACCAACCTGCAATATGACAGAATCAGGGGAAAGTTTCATGGAGGAAAGATAACTGTTTAATGTAAATGCAATTCCATACCCCTGTTCAGCAAGACGGATTCCAGCATCAATACTGCTTATCTTGTAAGTAAGTTCAGGCAGGACATCAGCATAGAACAGAGCGTCCTCTTCAAGCTGTCTTATACTCTGGTTGCTGTGCTGCAGAATGAATCTTTCTTTTCTTACATGTGCGAGGTCAAGCCATGGATATATGCATGATTCTTTAGACTCTGCATAAGAAACAGCGGGGTGGCTTTCAGGAAGAATGGCAACGAGACAGTCCTCATATATAGTTTCATAGGAAAGTCGGGTGTTGCTCACGCTGTTATATCCAAAGAACATATCAAGGTCTCCCGCAAGAAGCTGCTCCTCATGGTCAGAAAGATGTCCATCAACAGCGTATACAACTGACTGTGGATACAGTTTGTTAAATGCAGTCATAACAGAAGGAAAAAGAGACTCAACCTGTCGTACCATGTATCCGATGCGCAGTTTAACAGCTACATTTTTACCAATATCAATCATACGGTCCTCAAGTTCGAAGCATTTCATTGTAATATCTCTTGCGGATTTCACGAATTCCTCACCTGCATATGTAAGAATCATGCGGCGGCCTTTTCTTTCAAAAAGCTGTATGCCAAGAGATGTTTCAAGCTGCTTAAGATGTATGCTTAAAGCCGGCTGCGATAAGAACAGAGCATTGGCGGCTTTGGTAAGATTTCCATAGTTAGCAATTGTAAGAACATACTGCATGTCTTTTTCAGTAATCATAAGGATTCCCTTTCTTAATCAGAATAGAATAATTATACATAATTAAAATGTATCAATCAATCGAAACTATAAATTGAATTTATACTTTCGATAAAAACATACAATTTTATTTTTAGTATGACTTATATTAAAATATATGAAAATATGAATTAGTTATGGGAGAAAGGATTGTATTTCATGGAAACAAAAGCAAAGAAAAAATGGAAAACGCCACATACGTTTGTAATACTTGTGGTAATTATACTTATTGCAGCTGCGGCAACATATATTGTGCCAGCAGGTGAATTTACAAGATTCAAAGATGCTGCGACAGGCAAGACTTTAGTTGAGGCGGGAAGTTATCACAGAATAGCGTCAAGTCCGCTTAATCCGTTAAAGATTCCTTCAGCAATCTACACAGGAATCGTCAAATCAGCATCTACAATCACATTTATGCTGATAATCGGTGGAGCATTTCAGGTAATTACATCAACAGGTGCACTTACAGCATTATGTAAGAAATTATCTAAGACATTTTCTAAGCACAAATATGTTGTAATTCCTGTATTTTTAACATTGTTTTCTATATTCGGATTCACAATGGGAATGTCTTCAGAAGTTATGATATTCGTTCCTATCGGAATAACACTTGCATTATTCTTAGGACTTGATAAAGTTACAGGAACAGCAATGATTGCACTCGGTGCAGCGGTAGGATTCACAGCCGGAATACTTAATCCATTCAATGTTGGAGTTGCACAGGATATAGCAGAATTACAGTTATTCTCAGGAATGGCTTACAGAGTAGTAATTCTTATTGTACTTCTCGTTGCTACAAGCGCATACATAATCTGTTATGCAAGAAAGGTTGCAGCACATCCTGAAAAGAGCGTAATATATGGAATTCCTGAAGATCAGGAGTACACATTTGACAATGCTTCAGACACAATTACTGGAAGACAGATTGCAGTTCTTGTTGTTATGGCACTTGGATTTGGAATACTTATATATGGACTTTCAAAGAAGGGTTGGTACTTTGAAGAAATGTCCGGTTTATTCATATTTATGGGTGTAATATGCGGATTTATCAGTGGTTACGGTCCTAGCAGAATCGCTAAAGAATTCGGAGAAGGCGCAAAGGGCATTATAGTTGGATGTCTTATAATCGGAATTGCCCGTACAGTTGAGGTAATCTTAAGTGATGCCAATATCCTTGATACAATCGTGTACGGAATTGTTAATATTGTAAATGTTATGCCAGATTCAATTAAGGCTGTCGGCATGTTCTTATGCCAGTCACTTATTAACTGTGTAATCGTGTCAGGAACAGGTCAGGCAGCAGTTACAATGCCTCTTATGGTGCCGGTTTCAGACCTTGTAGGAATATCAAGACAGACATCAGTACTTGCATTCCAGTTAGGAGACGGATTCTCTAATTCAGTACTTCCAATGTCATCATCACTTATGGGATACCTTGCAGTATCAAAGATTCCATACAGTAAATGGCTTAAGTTCATGATGCCTCTCTTCCTTATATGGACAGCACTTGGATGCCTGTTTATGCTGGGTGCATTAATGATTGGATATTAGAATTGTTTAGGAGCAGATATTATGTCAGACGATATTAAGAAGCAGCTGGGAGAAGTTATTGACAGCTATAAAGAAGATTTATGTCAGATGGCAGATGAGATATTTGACCTCGCGGAGATAAGTGGGGAAGAGTACAAGACATCTGATATACTGTGCAGCTATCTTGAAAAAGAAGGATTTGTGGTAGAGCGAGGAACAGGACTTGAAACAGCATTCAGGGCAACATGGGATAATGGAAATGACGGTCCAGTGCTTGGAATTCTTGTTGAATATGACGCTCTTGAAAAAATCGGACATGCATGTGGACATCATCTTCAGGGACCTGCAGGAATAGGTGCAGCAATCGCAGTAAAGAATTGCCTTCAGGATTATCCATGCAGACTTGTTGTATATGGAACGCCGGCAGAAGAAACTCTTGGTGGCAAGATAATTATGCTTGATAAAGGTTACATGAAAGAGCTTGATCTTGCGCTTATGTCGCATGGTTCACCTAATACATCAGTAGATGAAAAATGTATGGCACTTGAGAATTTCGTGGTAACATTCCATGGAATAAAAAGCCATGCTGCAATCAGTCCTGAAGAAGGACGCAGCGCACTTGATGCTGCGTTATTATCATTCCATGCAATTGAGATGTTAAGAGAACATGTTAAAGATGACACAAGAATGCATTACACAATCCGTAATGCAGGAGGTCCTCCAAATGTAGTCCCAGACCTTACTGTTGCAGAATATACACTCCGTTCATACAGTACGAAATACCTTGATGAAGTTGTAGAGAGATTCTACAACATTTTAAAAGGTGCTGCACTTATGACTGGAACAACATATGAGGTTCAGAGAGACCTCCCATTTAAGAGCAAGGTTGTGTGTCATAAAGTCAACGACCTGCTTATGGCAAATGCAGCATACGAGAATGCGCCATCAATCGCGCCACCACGCGAAAAAACAGGCTCAACGGATTTCGGTAATGTGTTATATGAAGTTCCGGGCTCATGCATACGAATTGCATTCACAGATAAGGATGCACAGCCACATTCAGAGGCTTATCTTAAGGCAGGAAAGAGCGATGCCGCGCATAATGCTATAGTATATGCAGCAAAGATAATGGCAGATTCAATATGCGATGTTCTTGTTAATCCTGAACTTCTTGTCCAGATAAAGCAGGAGTTTGAGGAAGCAAGAGAAAAAGGATGATTCATTATCTGAAGAATTGACTGCGCAAAAGCTGGATGTCAGAAGCTTGTTTGATTGAGAATGACTGTGTCTGCAAAGCAGATTAGAGGGATAGGTCATCAAAAAAGCATGATGAATTTGCCAAGACCTACTAAATAGCTAGATAGAGGTAATATAGTAGGTAAATTACAGTTGATTTAAAGATGAAAATTCATAAGAAGCCTACTAATTGCTATATAATACTGAGATTAGTAGGCGAATTAACAGCGAAATTGACGGGAAATATATTGTTTCTCAGGTTAAGAATTAAAAAAGACCCACTCAAACAATATAGACTTGTTGATTAGTGTGTTTTTTCATCATTAAATGAATTAAGGAGAATAAAATAAACCTATACAAATCAGATAATAAAGTTGTTTAGTGGGTCTTGGTCATAATATTGAAATATATTAATTGAATTATAGTCAGGCGAAGGAGAAATCCAAAGCCTGATTTTTTAATAAAATAAAACAATATGACAATAAATGTCTGACCTCACTGATATTATCTTATAAGAAGCAAGCCGGAGAGCATTAAAAAGAGCAGTCGGCGGACAATATCAGAATACACATACAGGATGGAATAATTATGCAGAATGAATTAGAAGGATTATATAACATGCTTGTGAGTCAGACAGATATAATGAAAAATGTGGATGAATTAGTAGAAAAGCAGATTGCCCATGAGTTGATGCAGTTCAAAGAACTGGCAACATGGAGTGATTATGAATGTGAGCGTGATAAATATATGGCAGTTGCTGAGGTTGCTAAAAAAGAAAGCTTCATGGCAGGATTCAACTATGCGGTGAGATTACTTGAGGGCACGCACAACCCTTAAGACACGTTCTTTTTCCTCGTCAGAAAGAGACTGGATTTCTTTCATGATTTCCCTGTCGATTGAAGAATAATCGCCAGTATATTCACCTGATAGCACATAATCTACAGTTACACCTAGTGCATTACATATATAGATAAGTGTAGGCAGGGAAACTTTCACGCGGTTATTCTCAATATTGCTTATATGAGAAGTATTGACCTCAGCGGCACTGGCAACAGCGTCCTGTGGCAAACCTTTAGATAAGCGTATTTCTTTCAACTTCTTTCCAATACTTTCAAAATCAATATCCTTCATGAAATCCCCCACAACAAAGATTATAAACATAGTACATATAATTGTAATATTGAATTGTTAATGTTATAATTATCTACAACTAAAACAAGATTAGTCACGGACAATATAAAACATTTTTAAAATGCTAAGACAAAATATGACACTAAGACATATAATGTCCGACCTGTTTGTTATCATTAAAACATAAAAGAAAAGCAAAATTAGGAGGCATAAGATGAGTGATAATAATAATGCTGAAAATGATAACGATAGTGATTATGTATATCTGAAAAGACCGTATCTATTCAATATCAGATATAACTCAAGACAGGTGTGGAATAAATTACCGGAAGAAGAGAAGATTCCGTATGCTAATTACGAAGAATATTATGAAGAATGCAGGCTGATTAAGTTAAGAAGCATAGGATATCCGATTCTGGCAATTATTTATCTGTTTTTATTCGTGGTTATGTTGCTGTATATGATATATGTGTTTACAGGATTTAATATATTTTCATTAATTGTATAATGAATAATTATAAGAACTTACATTTGTGAAAAT
>CAVBPJ010000038.1:0-26275 GCA_963597265.1 Evtepia sp.
GTGTATAATGATAATATAATGAAAATGTGATTTTGCGAAAAATGTGCAGAATGGAGATGATAATATGCTTATTGAGTTCAAGACTAAAAATTTTAAATCCTTTGTAGAAGAAGCAGTATTTTCTATGGTAGCAGCACCAAAACAAAAAGGACTGGATTATAGTCTGATGAATACATCTATAAAAGGGAAAAAGATAAAAGGATTAAGCTGCTCGGTTATTTATGGACCGAATGCAGCGGGCAAAACAAATATAATTGGAGCAATGGACGTATTACGGGCAATTGTATTGAGAGGAAATATCAGAAATTCAGAGGAAAAGTCGTCACCAAATCCGGCATCTGCGGCATTAGAACTTATTCCCAATAATAATGCATCTCAATCTGAACCTGTAGATTTCGAAATAGAATTTTATGAGGAAGATTGTGATGCGAATAAGTTCAAAATACATTATGAATTAAAACTGGATATTGGTGGATTTCTTGAAGATAGATATCAAAGAAAGATTCTTGCTGAGATATTGGAAGTTAATGGTGAAAAAGTATTTGAACGAACAGATGAATTGAAGATATATAATTTAAAAGTTATTAAAGATTATCTATCCGATATTACAGAACAAAATATTAATGGTGTTTATGAAATTGCAAAAAACAGTCTGAATTGTGAAGAATTATTTTTGACGAATGGTTTTAAATTGATCTATTCGCCTAAATTTGCAAAATTTATTATTGACTGGTTTGCTAATAAATTTATGGTTATTTATCGTGCGGATTCTATGCAGCTAATTAAAAGATTTGCTGATCCTAAGCAAAAGGCTGTTTACATTGAAAAAACGACCGATGAGGCAGCCAGATTATTTGGTATTAATTCTAATGCAGTAGGGTATGTAGTGAGTGAAAATGAACCCGAAGCAAAGTTGTATTCTGTATTTAAGAATATGAAAAATCAAAAAACTACGGCAATTGCAGCAGATATTTTTGAGTCATATGGAACAATACGATTTATTAATATGTTTCCACTTGTAATTAAAGCAATGCAAACAGGCGGCACACTTGTTGTAGATGAATTTGATGCCTCTATTCACCCAATGGCATTAATGAGCATTATTAATGTATTTCATAATGATGATGTGAATATTCACCATGCACAGCTTATTTTTAATACACATAATCCTATATTTCTTAATTCTAATCTTTTCCGTAGAGATGAGATTAAGTTTGTTGAAAGAAATGATGATACACATGATAGTGTTTTATATGCGTTATCGGATTTTGGAACAACTGGCGATAAAGGGGTTCGTAAACATGAAGATTATATGAGTAAATATTTTATCAGCCAGTATGGAGCAATAAAAGATATTGATTTCACGCCAATTTTTGAAGAAATCATTTGCAATAAAAAAGAGGAATAGGTATGGTAAAGAGAAAACCAACAAATAAATACTATTTTAGTGTTGAGGGAGAAACAGAACATTGGTATTTAAAATGGCTTCAGGATATGATTAATGATACTGATGAGGCTGCATGTAAGGTGTCAATTGACTGCCCTGTAAATAAGAATCCATTAAAACATGTAAAAGCATTAACTGTTACAAGAAAGATAGAAGTTTATCATTTCTTTGATTATGAGAGTAATGAGCAGCATCATGTGAAAGCCTTTCAGGAAACATTAGATAATATGAAGAAGGCTGAGAAAATAGGAAAACAGGTTAAATATAAATCTGGATATAGTAATTTTACATTTGATTTATGGATTATTCTTCATATGATGAATTGTAATTCTTCGTATTCACACAGAAAACAGTATATTACATCAATTAACCAGTCATTTGGAGAAAAATTTCAAAATATGGACGAATTTAAAGAAGAGGCTAATTTTAAAAGATGTCTAAAGAAGATGAATTTATCAAATGTGATTTCAGCAATTGGGAGAGCAAAGAAAATCATGCAGAAAAATTATGAAAATGGATATACATTATATCAATATAAAGGGTATGAGTATTACAAAGAGAATCCATCATTATCAGCATGGGAAGCCATAGAAAAAATACTAAAAGATTGTGAATTAACATAGTTAGATAATAGAAATGCAATATCCCCATAAGCAGTCAACGCTTATGGGGAGTTGTTGTTTAAATGTATTTTTAATACAGCGACTGCATTTTTTCTATTTCATCTTTCATTTCTTTAACAAATTCATCAGGGGCAATTACTTTTACCCATGAGCCCTGACTTAACAGGAACATTTTGATTCCGTTGCCGTAGACTTCTGCCTCGATGAGATATTTATTATTGTAGCGGTCAATTACTTTGGCGGTTGGCAGGCGGTCAAGGATTGCCTGAAGTGATGGTCCGGTGAATTCAAATTTGATTTTCCTCAGTGGTCCCGGCCACATGAACTGGCTTCGTTTGCGGAGCAGTCCTTCATCAAATTCAACATTTTTAGGGCGTTCAAGCTTTTCTCTATGAACGGTCATATCACAGATTCTGTCTATTCTGAAATATGTAGGCGTATCAGATAATGTGTCTTCACATTTGTACGCAATCAGATAGAAGTAGTATTCACTGAACATTATTGATACTGGTATGATTCTGTGCTTGACTTTATCACGGTTCATTTTGTAATAGCTGATTGTGATTGCACGTTGTTCCTGAATGTAGTTGGAAAGTTTCCAGACATTATCAATTACGCTGTCGCAGTCTGAGCCGACCTCTTCATAGTTAAACATTTCTTTGGCAATAAGCTGTTCAAGACGTTTTTTGTCTGAATAGCTTGTGTGTGTTTTCAGTTTTCCAATTATTGTAAGCAGTTCTTCATGGCTGAACGCCCGGCTTCCGATAAGCACTTTAGCTATGGCAAAAAGCTCTTTGTTAGAAAACAGATTGTCCATCTCTAGTGTGTAGCAGTGGTCTGAAGCAGAGTATTTCAATTCGGCGTTGCCAAGAATATCGCGGTAGTCGGCAAGAAATGCTTTCAAATCGTTGATATCTCTTGTTATGCTTCTTGGTGACACATTACTTTCGTCGGCGAGCGCGGCTACCGAAAGGGATTCGCCCTTTAAAGCACGAAACAGCAGTTTGAGAACTCTGTCAGCTTTGTAATTCTTATATTCATTATCCATATCCGATGCCTCCTGATATTAATTATACTATATTTTATAGACAATATGGTACATCAGATTAACGACAAAGCCTGTCATACTAAATTTATTTATAAATATTTTGCTATGACACAGCATGTCAGTCCGGATTAATACAATGACTTTATAAAAGTTAAGGAGGAAAACAAATGCTTACAAGTCAGGAGATTATTGACGCAGTTACAAGGGGGATTAATCTGGCAATTCTCGATAAGAAGAATTCTGGTGTATCGGATATAGGGGCGCTGCTTATGCTGCTGGATTACGAGGATATTGGTGAAAATGTTTTTTCTGCCGATATGATTTCTTTGAAGAATAAAATATCAATCAGCGCACAGCTTAAAAGAAGGGTTAAGGCACATGAGATGGCTGTTGTAGATATTTTGGGAGATGATGATGTGGCAGGTTGTATATTTACTCCGGATAGAATTGTATACTGGTATAACTACGGTGAGAATTATACGGTAATTCCTTACGAGGCGGTCATCGACGCTGATTATTCCGAAGAATATGTAACCTTAAAAGTTTTTGGAGAGCTTGTTGAGTCGGATATCACAGAAGAGAATATTGATACTACATTTGACGGATTATTACATGACGGAGAGGTTTCTCTGTATACCGGTCCATACTGTAATGATGAATATTCTAAATTTATGTATATGTACATCATGGATATCTGTGACTGGCTTAAGAAAAATAATGAGGAAGAGCAAAAAATGTATGAAGAATATGAGGATGAATAATGGATACAGAGGATAAAATATGGTATATCAATGAACGCAAAAGGCGGCAGCGCAGGGAACATAAGTTAAGGAAATTTACCACTTTATTTCTCATATACTGGGTTGTGCTTAGCCTGATTATTATGTTCTTTTTCAAAAAGAAGATTAATGAATTGTATGAGCTTAACAGGAAGACACAATTACAGATTGAGCTGCTTAAGGAGCAGCTCAATAATTACAATGAAGAGGACATCAGGAAAAGCAACGGTGGAAAGTATAATACCTGGACGGATGAGGTGTGTGATAATAAATAATATTCTACCCTATGGAATTTTCTATCACATAGTAATATAATATGTAAGCCACCAGTCCTGGGAGGGGTGCTGCGAAAGCGGTACTATCGGAGTCTAGGTCCAATCACATTATTTTTCCCGTAGAACTCGCGATAGCTGGTGGCTTTTTATTATGATGGAGTACAGATTTAACATGGAATTACTTGATGTTGTTGATGAGAATGGAAAGCCGACAGGTGAGACTGTTGAGCGTAAGACTGCACATCGTGAGGGAATCAGGCATAGAACGGCGCATGTGTGGATTGTAAGAAAGTCTGATGAAGGTGCAGAGGTGCTGCTTCAGAAAAGGGCTATGAATAAGGATTCATTTCCTGGAAGATATGATACTTCTTCAGCGGGACATATCCAGGCGGGAGATGAACCGGAAGAGTCTGCTATAAGAGAATTGCATGAGGAGCTTGGGATTAAGGCGTCAGTTGATGATTTGCAGTTTGTTGATACATTTGTAATCCAGTATGATAAAGAATTCTATGGCAAGATGTTTAGGGACAGAGAGATTGCATTTGTCTATGTATATACGAAACATGTCAATATAGATGAACTTACATTGCAGAAGGAAGAACTGGATGGTGTTGAATGGTTCAACCTTGAATATGTTTATGAGGAGTGCAGAAAGCATAATCAGAAGTTTTGCGCGCCGGTTGGCGGATTAGAGATTGTAAGAAAGTATGTGAGAGGTGCTGGATTATGATTGCAAGAAATATATACAAAACAGCAGCTGTGTTAATGGCACTGGTAACCGCATTTACAGTGACAGGATTGACGGGGTGTAAGAGCAGAACAGTGTCAAGTGAAGTGACAGCAGAGTATGATACACCAGCAGATTATAATGATGAAAGACCGGATGTAACATATGGAAATGTTGATGAGATAAGCTATTATTCGCCGACAACCGGAAGCGAGCGAAAGGCTTGTGTTTATCTTCCAAGAGATTATGATGAATCACAGAGTTATCCGGTTGTATATCTTCTGCATGGAATGAGCGGAAGTTATTCTGAATATAACAGAATTGGTGCTTTGTATGTTGCACAGAATGCAGTTGATGATTACAACAGAAATCCTGTGATTATGGTAAGTTTTACTGTATTCACAGATGCTGACGGAGGTGAGGAGTCAGACTATGATTTCTCTGAACTAACAGCAAGATATGATGCATGTGAGTATGATGTTATTAATGCTTTGATTCCTTATATTAACGAGCATTATTCTACTAAAACAGGAAGAGAGAATACTGCAATAGCAGGATATTCACTGGGAGGAAGAGAATCGCTTTTCCTGTGTTTTGCACATCCTGATGTATTTGGATATGTAGGAGCATTTGCACCAGTAGGCGGAGTGGTTGATACAGGAAGCAAAGAAAGAGTATATGGAAACAGGGGATTTCTTCTGCCTGAACTTGTTAAGGATGGGGAAGAACAGCCTTTGGTTACTCTTATTGTAACTGGTGACAGTGATCCTTACTGTAAGGAGTCTGCCATTAATTATTCGGATTATATGACAAGTCATGGAATTAACCACATTTTCTATATAAGACCGGGAGCACATGAGGTAAGTGTCTGGAATAATGGGTTATATAATTTTATCAGAAGAATTTTCTGATACTTGAAGTTATGGCTGATATGTGAGATAATGTGCCAGGTTAGTCGGACAGAACATGCGGCTGACCACACATAAAGACAGATTATGGAGGATTGTTTTATGTCAGATATACATAGCGTAGATGTTGAAGATGATCAGTTTGCATACCGTTATGATACACAGCTTCTTATTGACAGAAGAGATGAAGATTTAGATGAGGATGTTATTGCTGATTATATTACAGAACATTTTGAAGGAAACTGCCTGATTGCAGCAGGTGATGAGGATCTTATCAAGATTCATTTCCATACTAACGAGCCTTGGAAGGTGCTTGAGTACTGCAGTACTATCGGCGAGATATATGATATTGTTGTTGAGGATATGATTCGTCAGTCAGCAGGACTTCATGGCTAATAAGCAATGCATCGTGAAAATTGAACAATCTGCTGGTAAAGGTGGAGAGGCTTGTGATGAGTCCTGCACGTCTGTATCAGGCAGAATATGATGTGATACCTATAGGTAGTCGTATTAACGGAAGTTTTATAGGTTGAATTTCAGTATTTTTTGATTTTTTAAGAAGATTTTATTATGAAATACCCATAAGATAGCATGTAAATGCTGTTTTATGGGTATTTTTGAGTCGTTTTTATTAGTTGAAGTTGATTTTTCGGGGAAATGTGCCTATAAGACAAGCTGAAAAGTGAAATTTATAGGAAGAGTGTGCTGTCAATCTGCAGAGATACTGCTCCTTAAAAATATGGAACAATTGTGAAAATTCTGTTAATGAATTGACACTGATATGACTATGAATTAAAATATATTCAACAAAATTTAATATAGTAATGATATGAAGTTTTGTGAATACATTTGAACGAAGATGATTAAATAGTTGCGGCTATTTATTATAATTGCTAAAGAATGGAGGAGTTACCATGAGACACAATTATAAGAGAATTACTGCACTAGCTGGTATGACTGCGTTGCTTGTTTCAATGCCGATATCAGTATATGCAGGACAGGTTAAGAATGCTTACACTGCTAATCTATCAGGTGTATTGGGGAGTATTGATACATCTTCTTTGAAGCAGAATGTAATCGTTAAGGGGAGTGATATTGTAATCGATTCTGATATCGATGACTGGGATGATATCACTGAAAGACAGTCAGATGCAGCAGGGGTTAAGTCATGGAAAGTGGCTATTTCATCTGATTATTCAAGATTATATTTTATGTATCAGGGAACTGTACAGACAGAATGGGATTATAGTTATATGGGGAATAATCCTGTTAGTATTACATATGCTGATGGAACAACCGGAATGGCGGAGAAGATTCAGTTTACAGGCTGGAAAGACAGTGCACAGGCTAAGAATGCGTGGTATGGGGATATAGCGGATTCTGAGACAGTTACTGCTAATAAAGCACATGGCAATACAGCAGGACCATATGTTGTAGAGTCATCTATTCCTATGGATTTCTTCAGTAATTCTGATTTTAAGATAACATTTGCAGGAACTACAGTAGATATTAAGGATATTGAGGTTCTTGACGGTAATAAAGTTGATAAAGATGAAACAGAAGCTGTATATAACGGAATAGTTATAGACGGAGAATTTAAAGACTGGGATGCTGTTAAGAAATACGATGCATCATGTCCTAATGAGGCACATACAGGCTGTCTGTCTAAGACTGCAATGATGTTTGATGGCGATTATGTATATGTGTATGTTAAGGATGGTGCTGACGGCAGCGCATCTGGTGCCGGTACACATAGTAATGGCAGATACTCTATAACTACAGACCTTGGTAATGAACTTGTATTCCAGCTTGACAGCAGGGGATATGTTAATGGTGTAGATGGAGTTGACTGCAGACATGTTGGTGACGAGTGGGAGATTGCTATTCCGAAGAGTGCACTTCCAGCATATAATAAGACTTTATCATTTGGATTATATCAGGCAGAACCGTTTATAACAGGTGTGTCTAATATCCAGGGTGATGATTCAGATGATAAGACAATATATGATATTAAATATGATGGATTGTATGGAGACTGGGATTATTATCCTCATACAAGAATAGATTATGCAACTGCTGGAACACAGCAGGACAGAACTGATGCGTCAGGAGCATTATTCAGTGATGGAAGTACAGTTCTTGGACATGTATATTCAACTATGCCAGAACATCTTAATGAAGCAGGTGGAGAGTTTACTCAGGCTGTAACTTTCAAGTTTAATGATAATTATAATCAGGTATTATATCCAAGATTCGTAACAGTTGATGAACAGGGTAATATCAA
This sequence comes from Evtepia sp., assembly GCA_963597265.1. Classification (GTDB taxonomy): domain Bacteria; phylum Bacillota; class Clostridia; order Lachnospirales; family Lachnospiraceae; genus Lachnospira. The sequence goes on from CAVBPJ010000038.1 coordinate 8,092, forward strand.
CTGGAATGCAAAGCTTAGTGGTCTTAGTGAAGGTACATATGAGTTCTATATGTTTGATACAAGTGCATGGGGAACATCTAAGAATATTAATGAGCTTAATGACGCTGATATATGTTATGGAAAGATGACTGTTACAGTCGGAAGTAACAGGGATGAGTGCGAGTTCTATTTTGACCTTGAGAAGGTTGCACAGAAGCTTGGTTGTGATGCAAGTGACTTCAAGCAGATAAGTGCACAGTTCGGAAGGTTAGGACAGCAGTGGATTAATACAGCAGGTGCTTCATCTGGTGCATGGCTTGGACTTTTCATATGTATAGCTGCTACATGTGGTGTGGTTGTACATCAGAAAAAGAAAGGTAGTAAACAGGTATAAGTAATGAATCCTATTATAACAGTTATTATTATAATAATATGGCTTTATATACTTTCTGTAATGAAGAGGGCAAAACTTCATGCATGGAGTTTCATGTGGGGAAGTCTTGGATTATTTGTAATAATGATGGTAACGATACAGCCAGTGCTTACTATGCCTCTGGCAAGGTGTGTTGCAGCAATGGCTGGTATCGTTGGTGATATAACTGGGGCGTTTACAGCATACTTCAAATACGGAATAATATTTATTCACACAGGAGTTTCATCAACAACATTGCTTATTGATTTTGAATGTTCGGGTATTATTGAGATTATGGCTTTTCTGTCATTGCTCATATTCTTTAATGTTTATAACTGGAGTGAGAAGCTTATGATAGGCATAGTGGGATTCTGTTACATTATGTTATGTAATGTATTAAGAATTATAATGATATGTCTTGCAGTGCATTATCTCGGAATGGGAGCATATTATGTTTTCCATACATTTATAGGCAGAATATTCTTCTATGTGCTTAGTGTTTATCTGTATTTCTATGTATTTACGAAACCACAGATTGTTAAGATGAAAGTAGGAAATTTCTCATATGGTAAAAATAATTCTTAATTCATTCCTTTTCTGGGGTGGCTGGATAATTATTCCTTTTATTATGGAAATTGTTCCTGCATTGGGAAGTGTTTTTCTTCTTATCAGAAGGAATTTACGTCACAAAATCCATAAAAAGGAACTTACGGTTTATCCGGAGATTACACTTATAATACCAGTATATAATTCGGCAGATACGTTGTATGGCTGTATTAAGTCAATCAATGACAGTACTTATCCGAATGAAAGGATAAGAATTTTTCTGGTTAATAACAAAGGTAAAGATAACAGTTTTGATATATTTGCACAGTGCCAGCAGGAATTCCCGGATCTTCTTATGCAGTGGATGAATTCTGAGCAGGGTAAATCAAGAGCACTTAATCTTGCTCTTTATAATAGCGATGGCAAATACATTATCAATCTTGACAGTGATGGCATGCTTGAAAAAAGTGCGCTTGCCAATATGATTACAAGATTTGAAACTGATACATCAATTAACTGTATGACAGGTTCAATTCTTACAGTTCCTGAACAGATTAAGAAGTATAAGGCAGGTCCATCGAGACTTCTGCGCGAACTGGAATTTATGGAATATGCACAGGCTTTCCTTGCAGGAAGAAGCTATGCATCAGAACTTAATTCTGTGTATACATTGTCAGGTGCATTTTCTGCGTTCAGAAAATCAGCGGTTCTGAAATCATGGATGTACAATACTGATACTATCTGTGAGGATACCCATATTACATTTCAGATGAGGTACTTACAGAATGAGCGTGTTGAAGTATGTGAAGATGCATTGTTTTTTGTTGATCCAATAGAGAATGTCAACAAATTATATACACAGAGACAGAGGTGGCAGAGAGGAAGTCTTGAAGTTTCCAAGATGTTCATGGACAAGACATTCAAAGTAAAGAATCTCTTTACTAATATAAGTGTCAAGACTTTGTTGTATGACCACACATTTGCATTTCCAAGACTTATATGGTATCTGGCGCTTATATGCCTTATTGTTGCCGGGTATTCAGGAAAGACAGTGCTTATCTCTACTGCGATTATATTTGGACTATATACATTGATTGGTTATCTCTATTTTATTACTGTGGCATATTTTCTTAGAATCAACAAAGATATCAGAAAGTATTACATTAGCCACTGGTGGTGTATATTGTTTCTTCCATTCTTTAATTTTGCTGTTTTCTTTATAAGAATGGCAGGAATTATTAATAGTATTGAAACTGACAGTTCATGGAAGACTATGAACCTGACAGAAGAATGTAAGGCATTTGCGGATGTAATAAGACATGATTTTTCCAAGCCGGTTAACGCTATAAGAAAAGTCAGGGAAACTCTTAATTATGAAGATATTTCTGGGGCAGATGATAAGAAAGCGGGAGAACACAGAAAAGAGGCATAATATGAAGACAAAGAAGAAAGACAGCAGCAAGCAGATTAAGAAGAAAAAGAATGTAATGGTAATTACGACAATATATGTGCTTTGTTTTTCAGTTATAGCAGGAATATTTGCTTATACAAGGATTAATAAGTATGAACGTGGAGTACTTGAGGTGTGCGCTACACAGCAGGATGCTTATGTTCAGCTTGTTCTGGATCAGATTAATCTTAAGAATAACCGTGATGATGAACAGATTATTAATGATATTCTTGGAACTATGAATTCGTCATCTAATAAGTACTGGACATTCTCTAAGAACCAGTCAATCCTTTTTATTAAAGATGTACTGGAAACTAACAGATACAAAGGTGTTACAACTTCAACATATTATGAGTCCGAGAGTGCATCACGATTCCTTGATAATCTTCAGACTGATAAAGTAACTCACGATTATATTGAGATTAATAATAATAAATATGTTGCGTCTGGTGTTGCATTTGAATATAAGAACCAGTCATACAAGCTGTGTCTTCTGACTGGTAAGAGTGCAATCCTTGATAACAACAGTTATATGCAGATTAAGATACAGATGCAGACCTATGTAATGATATTGTTGTTTGTTCTTATTATTACAGCAATGTATCTTGCACATACATTAAGAAAAATGCAGTTTAAGCTTGAAAGTTCAGAAAATACTATAACACAGCTTAACAGTATGGTATCTAAGATGAATGATAAGCTCATTGAAAAGGATTTCTATGATACACGGAATAATGTATGGAACAGCTCGGCTATTATGCCATTCTTAGATAAGCTTATAGCAAGGGACGTTTATCCGGTTACATTCATGCATATATCATGTCATGACGGTAACGAAAGGGAAAAGTTTATTGCAAGAGCTAACTATATTCTTGATAAGAATGTTCTGAGATTCACATATGATGACAGGGATGTTGTTTTAATATTTGTTGGAATGAACAGAAAACATTCAAGACATAGTATACAGCTGCTTATGGAAGATTCAATGCAGATAATGTATGCAATGACAATCAAGAAGAAAGATGATGTAGATAAACTCAGAATTAAATACGATGAAACACAAGAATAATACATGGAGGCAGCATTATGGCGGTTAATATATACAGGGAATACAGACTGAAATTTTATCTTAATATGAGACATTATATTATCATCAATGATGCTAAAGGAGAGACTCATCCGCATACATGGGAATTTGCGTTAGATATCAAGTTCTCAAGAAATTCATTTGTGGAATTTAATATATTTGAAGAGGGAATCAGTAAGTTCCTTGAGCAGTATCAGAATAAGATTCTTAATGAAGTAGAACCTTTTGATTCAACAATGCCAACATTGGAAAATGTTACTGATTATTTTGCAGAAGAGTTCTTTAAGATTATATATAAGACAGGCGGAATGCTTACAAGTGTTGAAGCAAGTGAAACTCCAACAAGAAGTTACATCGTCAATATATCTGAGCAGGAGAAGAATTCTATTCTGAATAAGAAGGCTGATGAGAGAATAATGTCAGAAGTGATGGATGCAGTTCTGGATGATATTATTAATTAGCTGATGTTGTTAAGACAGATTGGAGAAGAATGTGAAGAAGAAAAATAAGGCGACATACCTGCTGTTTCTTATGCCATTCGTGTATTTGCTGACAGCATGGCTTGTTATATGGCTTATCAATGCAAATGGAATATATCCTTCTGGTTCAGATACCATGTATCATGTGTACAGAGGGGATTATGTATATAATTCTATTAAATCAGGTAATCTGTTTCCGTTATATGATCCTATGTGGTATAACGGCGTTGAGCTGTTAAGATACTGGTCACCACTGCCAGCTTACGTTATGGCATTATGCCAGTTTATTGCTGGTGGAAGCCAGTTTGGAGCATATCTGATATTTGTGGGCGGAGTATGTTTCTTGGGAGCATGCGTATGGCCTTTTATAGGAAGAGGTTTTAACAGACCTTATCTTGGAGCATTTATCGGACTACTCTGGTTCTTTATGCCTAATAATCTGTATGCAGTATTTACAGAGGGTAATCTGGCGAGAAGTCTGAGTATGATATTCCTGCCGGTGTTTATATATGCAGTGTATAAGTATCTTGAGAATCAGAGATTAAGATACATAGTGCTGATGGTATTTACATTTGTATTGATTGCACTGTGCCATCTTGGATACGCAGGTATGATTGCCATAGCGGTAATTATATATGGAATTGTCTATATGTTTCAGGGTGGAAAGAAGAAGGCGGTACTTGATGTTATCATATCCATGCTTATAGGGTTCATGCTGCTTGGAGTATGGATGGTGGCATCTTTAAGAGGAGGAATAACTTCTCTTGATAACTCTGAGAATATGGCCAATTTCTTCCAGAGTATATGGATATCTATTAATCCGGTTGGAAGGTTAACAGGTAAAAGTGAAAGCTTTTATTATGGATTTGCAGCTGTATTTGTTATTATATTTGGGATTTTGTTCGGATATAAGAAGTCAAGAACCGGATTTATAACAGGTCTGATTATATTGTTGCTGACAACAGACACAGCATATATTGTGCTTAAGCATCTGCCGGGAAGCCAGTATTTATGGATGTTACGATTCATTTCTATTGCATTATGCATGATACTTATGAGCTTTCTTATGTGGGACAGACTGAAGAAGCCGCTTGTGCTGATGCTTTGTGTGTTATTAGTGGCAGATACTATTCCGTCATTAAGCCTTATTATTGGCGAACATAATAATGTATCAGCAGATGAGCGTATGACAGCTGTTCAGGACAGTACACTTATAACTAAGGCGCAGTCTGTTACCAAGCAGAGACTTGCATTAATGGACGAGAGCATACTTGGTGCAACCGGTTCGTGGCTTGTTTCAGATTATAAGAATCCGGTTGCTTCAACATTTGGTGCAGGAAGAGAAGCAGCTAACACTTCCAAGAATATTGTTAATCTTAATAAAGCATTTGCACAGGGAGATTTTCTTTATGTATTTGACAGGTGCTTAGAACTTGGAGATGATTCTGTACTGGTTAAAATGTCGTTGCTGGAACATTACAATAATTCTCTTGAGGACGTTGAAAAAGCTGCCAATGCAGTTGGTTACAAGAGAGTAGAGAAGAATGAACAGTATGTTCTGTATCATATTGATACTCCGGATAGCTGGGGTGTTGTCAGCAGTTACAGGGCAATTGCTATTGGTTCAGGTGCTGATATTATATCAATGCAGTTTCCATCAGTTGAGACAGCAGATTCAGATAACCTTACTGATTATACATATGAAGATCTGTGTGGATACAAAGAAGTATTTCTTAACGGTTTCACATATGATGATAGAGAAATGGCTGAAGAGCTTGTACTTCGCTTAAGCCGTGCAGGAGTTAAGGTGATTATATATGCTGATGGAATTCCTCAGGATAAGGCTACACACAGTCAGGCGTTTCTTGGCGTGACCTGCAGTGCGATAACATTTCATAATGGATATCCGGATATGGATACAAGAATCGGAATGATATATCCTGATATGTTCCCACAGGGACATACAACATGGAATACCGTATATCTTGACGGGCTTGATACTGTATGGGGAACATTCTATGATAATGGTTTCAGCCTTGATTTCTATGGAACAGTAAAGAACGATAATATAATAATGACTGGTCTTAATCTGACGTATTTCTATAGTCTTACAGATGATCAGGCAATAGGCCAGCTTCTTAGTAATATGACAGGTATATCATCAGATGAACTTCCAGAAAGAAAGATAGTTCCATTGAATGTTGAGTACGGAAAGAACAGAATAACAATAACATCTGATTATGATAATGTTGATACAACACTTTCTTACCATGATATATTTGGTAAAACATCAGGTATAACAAGCAGAAATAATCTTCTGTATGTCAATAAGGGAACAACAGTTATCAGGCTCAGGTATCCTTATCTGTGGCAGGGGGCTGTGGTCAGTATAGCTGGAGTTGTATTGCTTGTTGCATGGATGATTGTTAAGAGAAAGTCACAGAAGAAGCAGACAACGGATGTTTAATCAATTAATAAGTCCATAGATATGTAGATTAAATATACATATCTATGGACTATTTTAATTATGTGACAATATCTATCTTATGAAAAGATAAGCCGTATACCCTGCATACATAAGAATACATGCAGCGCCTTCCCAGCGGCTCATAGTCTTTTTGGTAAATGCGAATAGGAATAGTATAATTCCGCTTGCAAGAAGTATTACACCGTCAATAAGTGATTCAGAAAGTACATTAAGCGGCTGTATTGTGGCGGACATTCCTAAGATAAATAATATATTGAATATATTAGAGCCGATTGCATTGCCAAGCGCAAGACCGCTGTCGCCTTTCCTTGTTGCAACTATGGAAGTTACAAGCTCAGGCAGGGAGGTTCCGATTGCAACGATTGTAAGACCTATGAAATTCTGGCTTACACCAAAGTTGGCAGCGATAATACAGGCTTTATCCACGACAAGATTACCACCGAATATTACGGCTATAAGACCACCTGCAATGTATATGAGACTCTTAGGAAGAGGCATTACTTTGCAGTCCTCAGCAGATTCCCTGTTCTTAAGTGCTGATATTATCATACATGTGATATAAGCAGCCATTCCAATAAGAAGGATAATTCCTTCTATTCTTGAAAGCTTACCGTCAATAAACATAAAGCACAGAATAGCAGTTATAATGATGTTAAATGGCATATCACGCTTTAGTATGTCACGGTTGGTAGCAAATCCTGCGATAAATGCACAGACACCAACAACTACCAGACCATTGAATATGTTAGAACCGACAATATTGCTGATTGCAATATCATTATTGCCTGAGAGGGCAGCATTAATGCTTACAGACGCCTCAGGTGCGCTTGTTCCCATAGCAACAATAGTAAGTCCGATTATAACACTTGGTACTTTAAGGATTTTGGCAAGGGAAGAACTTCCCTCCACGAAGAAATCTGCGCCCTTAATCAATAGCACGAAACCGATGAGTAGTAACAAATATTCCATAATAAGCTCCTTTCCTGCGATAAAGGAATGGAATAATATAAAAAGAGACCTTTATCGCATCAAAAATGAATTGATAAAAGTCTCGTTAATTGTAATAATAACCGGCTTTTCAGCGTGATGACGATTATTATTGCACCAGATACGATGCTAACTACTCCCTCTTATTAACATTATACTAATATATATGTATAAATGTGTCAATTAATTAGTACAATCAGATTATTTTAAGATTATTTTTCACAGAGTGATATGAAATACTCATGAATCCTTGTATCATCTGAAAGTTCAGGGTGAAATGCAAGACCAATCTGGTTATTATACTGTACAGCAACAATTCTGTCATCAACAGTTGCAAGAACATCAACATTATCCTTAACTGATGAAATGTAAGGGGCTCGGATAAATGTCATAGGAAATTCATCAAAGCCCTTCATTGGAGCAGTTCTTACAAAGCTTCCTAACTGTCTTCCATATGCATTTCTCTTGACGGTAACAGGCAGAGTTCCGAGATGTACACTGTCGTCATTGTCAATGTGTTCAGCTAAAAGAATCAGACCGGCACAGGTTGCGAGTGTTGGAAGACCACCAGCTATTAAAGATTTAATAGTATCAAGCATATCAAGTTTTCTTAGAAGCTGTCCCTGAACAGTGCTTTCACCGCCCGGAAGGATAATTCCGTCAATGCCTTCAAGGTCTTTTTTCTGGCGGATTTCAACTACTTCATGTCCGATTTGTTCAATGATATGTTCATGTTCAATAAATGCACCCTGTACGGCAAGTACACCTATTTTCATATTATCTACCTCTTTCTTCCATGATTATCTGGATTTCGCTAGGGTTAATACCAACCATGGCTTCGCCTAAATCCTCTGATAACTTGGCAATAAGTGCTGCATCTGTGTAATTAGTAACAGCCTGAACGATAGCAGAAGCTCTCTTTGCAGGATTTCCAGACTTGAAGATACCAGAACCTACGAATACACCTTCAGCTCCTAACTGCATCATAAGTGCAGCGTCAGCAGGAGTAGCAACACCGCCGGCGGCAAAGTTTACTACAGGAAGCTTTCCGTTGTCGTGTACATATAGTACAAGGTCATATGGAACCTGTAACTGTTTAGCTTCTTCAAAAAGCTCATCCTTCTGCATAGATGTTATCTTTCTGATTTCAGAATTCATCTTTCTCATGTGGCGTACAGCCTGAACAACATCACCAGTACCAGGCTCACCCTTTGTTCTTATCATTGAAGCACCTTCATTGATTCTTCTTAATGCCTCACCTAAATCTCTTGCACCGCATACGAAAGGTACTTTGAACTGTGTCTTATCAATATGATATATATCATCAGCAGGAGATAATACTTCAGATTCATCAATATAGTCAATTTCAATTGCCTGTAAAATCTGTGCTTCAACGAAATGACCGATACGGCATTTTGCCATAACAGGAATACTTACAGCGTCCTGAATACCTTTAATCATCTTAGGATCGCTCATACGCGAAACACCACCGGCAGCCCTGATATCGGCAGGGATTCTTTCAAGTGCCATAACAGCACATGCGCCTGCTGCCTCAGCAATCTTAGCCTGTTCAGGAGTAGTAACATCCATGATTACTCCACCCTTTAACATCTGTGCAAGACCTTTATTTAACTCATACTGTGAATTTGTTGTCATAACTGACCTCCTTGAAAACGTAATGTGTAAATTGATTTTCACATATAATATTGCATAACTGGCTATAAAGAAATAATCAATTTAATAAAAATATCACATGCCAGAATAGGGCCAGAATAAAGTTTTAATAAGGTCAGATGAAAACTGACCTTAAAAATAATCATTAAATTTCCTTTTATACTTGACAACACATACCCCTATAGGTATATTTATACCATACCCCATAGGGTATGGATGACATATGTTATACATTAAAGAAAGTTTTTAGTATGTCATATACGAAAATATGAGAAAGAAGGATTTATATGAAGAAGTTAGAGGAATTGCTGGAATTAGGAGGCATGAAGAAAGATATTACATTTCTTGTAATATCGGGAATTGCAGTACTTTTAAGTATTTTCAAGGTTATTCCTGGTCTGCCTTTTGATATTGCATGGGTTGCAATAATTTTATGCGGTGTACCAATTGTTATTGAGGCAATTATCGGACTTGTGACGGAATTTGATATTACGGCAGATGTTCTTGTGTCAATAGCACTTATTGCATCAGTATGCATCGGAGAGATATTCGCTGCCGGAGAAATCGCATTTATTATGCAGTTAGGCGGACTTCTTGAAGAGATTACAGTTGCAAGGGCAAGGGCTGGAATTGAGAAGCTCGTGCATCTTACACCGCAGACAGCGAGGGTTGTCAATGGTGATAAGGAAAATGTTATTGCAGCCAGAGATGTTAAAGCAGGTGATATATTAAGAGTTCTTCCGGGTGAGACTATTCCTGTTGATGGTGTGATTATATCTGGTCAGACATCAGTTAATCAGGCAGTTATGACCGGTGAATCACTTCCTGTTGATAAGGGTGTGGGTGATGAGGTTTCCAGTGGAACTATGAATCAGTTCGGCTCATTTGATATGAGGGCTGTAAAGGTTGGTGAGGACAGCTCTATTCAGAGAATGATAAGGCTTGTACAGTCAGCAGATGCAGGAAAAGCCAAGATTGTCAGACTTGCAGACAGATGGGCTGTATGGATTGTCATAATTGCACTGAGTGCAGCATTTCTTACATGGCTTATATCAGGGAAAATTATAAGAGCGGTTACTATTCTTGTTGTGTTCTGTCCATGTTCGCTTGTGCTTGCGACACCAACTGCAATTATGGCTGCAATTGGCAATGCAACAAAGCATGGCTTCCTGGTAAGAGAAGGTGATGCACTTGAAAGACTTGCTTCTGTTTCTAAGATAACATTTGACAAGACGGGAACGCTTACATATGGAACACCAGAGGTTGTATATGTTAAAAGTGTTGGTGATTATCCAGAGAATGAGTTATATGCTATGTGTGCAGCAGCAGAGAAACTTTCAGAACATCCGTTAGGAAAGGCTGTTGTAAGCAGCTTCAAGAAGTCAGACATAGATAAATCCTATGTTTCAGAGGACTTCACTATGATTCCGGGACGCGGAGTTTCATGTGTTATCGAAGGAAAGAAAGTCGCTGCAGGTAACATTAAGCTTATGCAGGACAACAATGCAGATTTATCTGCACAGGTAGAGGCTGAGGCAGATGAATATCTTGCAAAAGGCTGCACTATTATATATATGTCTATTGATGGTCAGATGGCAGGCTTTATAGCACTTTCCGATACAATAAGAAAAGAGAGTGCATCTATGATTGACAGGCTTAAGGGTATTGGAGTAAGACCTGTTCTTCTTACCGGGGATAATGAAAATGCGGCTGCTGCCATAGCAGGAGAACTTCATATAGATGAAGTCCATGCAGGCTGTCTTCCGGAAGATAAGCTTAACTGGATTGATAAGTACCAGAATAATAAAGAGAATGTATGTATGATTGGAGATGGTGTCAATGATGCACCGGCTTTAAAGAAGGCAACCGTTGGTATTGCAATGGGTGGTGTAGGAAGTGATATTGCTGTTGATGCCGCAGATATTGCACTTGTAGATGATGACATTAAAGAGCTTCCACATCTTGTTGCACTTGCTAAGAGAATGATGATTACTATCAAATGTAATCTTACATTTTCAATGACACTTAATGTTGTGGCAATCATTCTTGCAATTACAGGAATACTTAATCCGGTAGCGGGAGCACTTGTACATAATGCAGGCTCAGTACTTGTTATAGTTAATTCAGCACTTCTTTTACGCTGGAAGAAGAGACAATAGAATAAGAATTTTGTCGAATTATGTCGTACGAAAACTGCCGGTTCTGTTAGTAATCGGCAGTTTTTTGTATTATAATAAAACATATTTTAAAAATGTTTTATGAGAGGGAAATTTAGTGCACAGATTGATAAAACTATTGGTTGTAATATGCATGATAAGTACATTGACAGCGTTATCAGCAGGATGCGGACAACATAATGAGACAGATGACTTATCTAACGAGGAAGAATTACAGGAAATTGTTATAGGCAGTGATAATTATCCACCGTTTAATTATATAGATGTTGATGGTAATCCAACAGGAATTGATGTTGAACTGGCAACAGAAGCATTTAAGAGAATGGGATACAAGGCCAGATTCATATATATAGACTGGGAAGATAAGAAAAATCTGCTGGCTGCTGGCAGGATTGACTGTGTGTGGGGAAGTTTCAGCATGGATGGCAGAGGAGATGAATACAGATGGGCGGGTCCATATATGGTCAGCCGTCAGGTGGTTGCTGTTAATATGAACAGTGACATATATTCACTTGCAGACCTTGAAGGAAAGACACTGGCTGTCCAGACTACAACCAAGCCGGAAGAGATATTTCTTAACAGGACAGATGAGCGTATTCCAGCAATACGGTCACTTATTTCATTGCAGAAGAGGGAACTTATATATCCGTTTTTAAGCAAGGGCTATGCCGATGCTCTTGCAGCACATGAGACCGCTATTTACCAGTATATGAAGGATTATAATATACAGTTCAGAATTCTTGATGAACCGCTTCAGATAGTAGGTCTTGGTGTGGCATTTGATAAGAATGATACACGGGGAATTGAGAAAGAGCTTACAGATACACTTGTGCAGATGAGGCTTGATGGAACAGAGAAGAATATAATAAGCAGGTATCTTGATAATGCGGACCAGTATCTGGAGGTGGACAATTATGAAGAATAAAGCCATTACCAGAAACAAAAGAATACATTTATGGCTGCTGGAGATATTAACCGGATTAATTATAATGGCGGTTGTTTTTATTATTGCGGTGAATGTTGATATATCTTCAACACAGAAAGAGCTTTTTGATAAAGCACAGTATATTAATGAACAGTGCAACAGTTTTACAAGGCTTAATCTTGCTTCAGAAACCAAAAGCCTTATGAGAGTTATTGAAAGCGCACAGCAGATAAACCGTAATATTACATATGAACGTGAACTTTCGACTAATGAATTATTTACAGATGAATTCCTTAAGAAGAATACAGAGGAATGTTATCTTACGGCAGTTATTATATTGGATGCCAAAGGAGGACTTACAGCCCAGTATTACACAGATGAGTTTGGTGCCAATGTATTAAGTGAATATCTTGACAGCGTTTCACTTATTGATGTAGTTGATAACCAGCAGAAGACATATGCTACAAGAATTGCCTGTGTTGATGGTTCGTATGTTGATCTTGCAGCATGCGGAATGTCAGATGCCAGTGGAATTGTGGTTACTTATTATCATACTACTGAAGAATATGTTAATAATTATAATCTGTCTTTTACACATATTCTTTCAGGATATGATAACAGAGAAGATGGAACAGTTGTTGTAACCAGTGGAAACAGAATAATTGCCGCTAATGACGAAAGTATGGTTGGCAAGAGCGTTGATAATTATAATGTGCTTAAGAAGATTAATAGTACAGGTATAAGTGGAAAGCTTGTGCAGTCAACTGACGATACCATTGGACCAGGATATGATTTCGGACTTATGGAGCGTGGAAGAGATTATTATGTGTACGCGTATATGCCTGAAAGAAGTGTTTTCAGGACAACTCCGAGAAATATGCTATATACATTTATTGTATATATGTTTGCTGTGTTTGTATTAAATATGATGCGTTGGAGAACAGCACAGGGATATGAAAGAGAGCAGTTTGCAATGCAGCAAAGATATGCTGACAGTCTTCAGGAAAAGAATGAACAGCTGCAGGAAGCTGTTCGGCGTGAAGAAAAGGCTAATGCTGCCAAGACAGATTTCCTGTCAAGAATGACACATGATATAAGAACTCCTCTTAATGGAATTATCGGATTATTAAAGATTGATGAAAAGCATAAAGATAATACAGAAATGGTTAATGCAAACAGAAAGAAAATGCTTATAGCAGCCAATCATCTGTTATCTCTTATCAATGATATTCTGCAGATGAGCAAACTGGAGGATGGGGATATTAATCTTGCAAGAGAGGTTGTTGATATTAACCAGCTGACTGTAGATATAATTACAATTGTTGAACAGCGTGCAGCAGAGGCTGGCGTTAATCTTGGCTATGATAAGAATTCTGATGAGCTTAAGTACCAGTATGTTTACGGAAGTCCGTTACATTTGAGACAGTTATTTCTTAATGTTTATGGCAACTGTATTAAATATAACAATGTTGGCGGACTTGTAATGACACATTTCAGATATGTCAGCGAGCAGGACGGATTCGTTACATATGAGTGGACTATAAGTGACACAGGTATTGGAATGAGCGAGGAGTTTCTTGAGCATATATTTGAACCTTTTGCACAGGAAAAGACAGATGCAAGAAGTGTATATCAGGGTACGGGACTTGGTATGGCTATAGTAAAGAACCTTGTTGACAAGATGAATGGAACAATTAATGTTACAAGTAAAGAAGGGGAAGGCTCAACATTTGTAATCAGAATACCTTTCGAGATTGCCAGCACAATTGATAATGCGGGCGGTGCTAAAGAAGAACATAAGGCTGACATTACAGGTATTAATATTCTGCTTGCAGAAGATAATGAACTTAATGCCGAGATTGCACAGACGCTTCTGGGGGATGAAGGTGCTAATGTTACTGTTGTAAATGATGGCGAGCAGGCTGTCGGTGAATTTGCAGGATGCGCACCGCATACATACGATGTGATTCTTATGGATATTATGATGCCTAAGCTGGATGGATTGTCTGCAACCAGGAAGATAAGGGCTTTGGACAGACCGGATGCGGCACAGATTCCAATAATTGCAATGACAGCGAATGCATTTCAGGAGGATGCCAGAAAATGCATTGAAGCAGGAATGAATGCGCATCTGTCGAAACCTTTACAGATGGATGTTGTAGTTGATACAATTGCAGTGTATTATAAAAGACATAATACAATAATTGATAAGAGGGGATAGTTATGATATGCAGTAACTGTGGGGCAGATATTGGAGATAATGAGACAGCATGCCCATATTGTGGTGCGATGCAGTATGAGAATTCAGAACAGAAGTACATGAAAGATCTGTACAATCTGAATGAAGGTATGGAGTCTCTTGATAAGAATGCCAGAAAATACATCATTAAAAGTACTTTGAAAAGTTCAGGTATTGTATGTGTGGCAATTGCGGCAGCAGTTCTTGCCGGAAGTCTGTTTGGATATGGCTCATATACAAGCATGTATGATTCTTCACGAAACAGGAAAGAGATACACCAGTCATTAGATTGGTATAATAATAATATTGGTGAACTTAACTCATTGTATGATAAGGGCGATTATGAACAGATATCAGAACTTATAAAGAAATACAAGGGCGATTCATATGTGCTTCAGAAATGGAGTCATTACAACGTAATTAATATCTATGATTACTATTACAGTTCAGCGTCCAGTATATATGACAGAGTGCATAATGGAGAGAAACTCACAGAATATGAATTCTCCAGAGGTCTTAGGGAGTCATTAGATCTGGTACATTATATTAATAATAAGAGTAACTATGATTACAGATATTATACACATTGTTCACCGGATGAGAAGAAGATTGTAGATGGATGGGTTGCAGAAGCGAAAGATTATCTTACTAATATCGCAAAAGCCACTGACAAAGAGATTGAAACAATGCTTAATGAGCTGTATCAGGACGGTTATTATGATTATAAGCTCGGAGAAAAATATGAGCAATCGCTGTATAAGAGATACGATGAGGGAGGAAAACTATGAAATGTTATAATTGTGGTGCGCCCATACAGATGACTCAGAAATTCTGCCCTAATTGCGGTTCGCCTAATGTTGAGTTTAAGAAGCATATTGATGATATGGAGCAATATGATAAAAAGTTTAACAGAACACGTTCCAAAGTAATTGGTAACAGCAAATGGTTTGTTAAATACATTGCGCCGGTAACTGCACTTGTTATATCTGTTGTTGCGCTTGCACTGGCAGTTATAGGAAGCAATACTATGCTTGGCTATGATATGGCACAGAGAAAACAGCAGAAATATTATGACTCACACAGTGAGGAAATCCAGACACGATTGAGAAAGCTTCTGGAGGATGGAGAATATACAACTGTATATAGTATGTATTCTAATGGAGACTGTTCATTAAAAGACAGTGGTGACAGATATGCATGGAATGATTTCTATAATGTTGCAAGTAACTATACATATCTTAGAAAAGGTATAATTAATATGATGGAGGAAGACAATAATTCATATTACAGCAGTGAGTATATGAACACTGTAGCAAGAGCAGTTTCTGATATGGAAGATGATGTGGACAGATGTTTTAATTCATCTTATCACAGCGTTTCAGAGGAAAGTGCAAAGTATATTAAAGATATGTATGAGAAGGCACATGAATTATTAAAGGCGTATTTTAATCTGACAGATGAGGATATATCAGGACTTGCAGATATGTCACAGACAGATATACTTTCACTCATTACAAGGAGGAGCTTTGAATGAGAAGGACAACAAAAAAGAAAAAGTTTAATATATCGGTTCTTTTCTATGTGATATGTGCCATTATGATTGTTATTATAATTCCATGTGCAGCCGATATTTTTGGTGATGTGTTCAGAGTTGGTGGAAGAATGTCAGGATATGCTGAAGACAGCCTTTATCAGGATTTTATATATGGCAATTATGACAGCCTTCTTGAAAAGACAGAGTATAACATTGGGATGGGCAAAGAGATTGATAATGATACACAGGATTATTATACATTTGCAGATGCTTACAAGAAAGCAATTGATTACAATGTGTATGTTAATAAGGGAGAATCAGCTAAAGCAGAGCAGATTGTAAAAGATATAGACAATACACAGTTTAATAATGTGTTGTTTAAGGAAGCTTTAGAAAAAGTTAAGAGAACATATATCAATAAAGGACTGTCGTAAGTAATACGGCAGTCCTTTGTTGATGTGCGTCTTGCGGCGAATGTCACTTATTCAAGCACAAGTAAAAGTGCCATCTTAAATCTTTCGTTAGCTGTAACGCTGTGAAGACCATTCTTCTCAAAGTGGAAGCACTCACCAGCGCTGATTTCATAATCCTTGCCTTCGTAACCAATAGTTGCCTTTCCATCAAGGGCAAATACAATAGCATTGCCAGGTGCACGGTGAGGTGTAAGTCCTGTTCCTTTATCAAATGCCATAAGCACATACTTCATTGTTGGATTGCTTACTACATCCATGTTAGCGATGCTGCCTTCTTCATAAGATATAAGGTCTTTGAGTGCGAATACTTCGTTAGCTTTTACATTCTTGTTCATAATATTCTCCTTGCTTAATATAATTTCTGTGTATACAAGACCGTTATCAGTCTGCATTCCGCATAATGTTTTCTCTGGAACAATAACAGCAGAGTCAGGAAGAAGAGTAACAACATCAGGTACTTCTCCAAGAAGAAATTCACCACTGCCGGCAGCTCCGATATACATAGTCATTCTGTCGTAGCTTTCCTGGCTTATTGATGTATCTTTTCCAAGAGAAAAGAATGTCACTTTATTAACTGTTCCAAGCATGGAATCTCTGGAAATTGTCATTCCGTCTCTTATCGGACGCATATTCTCAATGGTAAATACTCCGTTCATTATAGTCCTCCTCGTTATGCATTTATTATTGTCCTTTATATAAATATATATTAAAATATAATAAATGCAAAGTGAAATAAAATCAATTATTTTAATGAACGGAGGATAATTTGATTATGAAAGTTGGATTTATTGGTTTAGGAATAATGGGTAAGCCTATGAGCAAGAATCT
This sequence comes from Evtepia sp., assembly GCA_963597265.1. Taxonomy (GTDB): domain Bacteria; phylum Bacillota; class Clostridia; order Lachnospirales; family Lachnospiraceae; genus Lachnospira. The sequence goes on from CAVBPJ010000038.1 coordinate 25,370, forward strand.
TCTTAAGGCAGGATATGAACTTGTTGTAGGTAACAGAAGCAGTCAGGCAGTAGATGAGCTTGTCGGACTTGGTGCATCAAAGGGAGATACACCTGCACAGGTTGCAAGCCAGAGTGATGTAGTTATAACAATGCTTCCTAATTCTCCACAGGTAAGAGAGGTGTGTCTTGGTGCTAATGGAATAATAGAAGGTGCTAAAGAAGGCCTTACTGTAATAGATATGAGTTCAATTGATCCGGTAGAGAGTAAGGCAATAGGTGCTGAACTTACGAAGAAGGGAATCAGTATGATGGACGCACCTGTAAGTGGCGGGGAACCTAAAGCCATTGATGGAACACTCTCAGTTATGGCTGGAGGTTCCAGGGCTGATTTTGACAAGTTTTATGACCTTCTTATGGCTATGGCAGGTTCAGTTGTCTATGTAGGAGAGCTTGGCTCTGGTAACGTGGCAAAGCTTGCTAATCAGGTAATCGTAGCTGTTAATATAGCTGCTGTATCAGAAGCCATGACACTTGCTGTTAAGAATGGTGCTGATCCTGAACTTGTGTACAATGCAATAAGGGGAGGCCTTGCAGGTTCCACAGTTCTTGATGCTAAAGCTCCTATGATGATGGAACATAATTTCAAACCGGGCTTCAGAATAGAACTGCACATTAAGGATCTTGCAAATGCTTTGAATGCAGCACATGCAACTGACACATCACTGCCTCTTACAGCATCAGTAATGGAGATGATGCAGGCAATAAAGAATGATGGCTGTGGCAAAGAAGACCATAGTGCACTTGTTAAATATTATGAGAAAATATCAGATGTTTCTGTGAAAAAAGAAAAATAGATGTAATATCATATATTTTTTTAATTAGAGTTGACTTTGAAAAATAGATGTACTATCATCCAGCTTGGATG
>CAVBPJ010000039.1:0-25984 GCA_963597265.1 Evtepia sp.
AGGTTATATAAACTTATATAGGGGGATGTGTATGAATAATCCATTTACATTATCGTTTGGAAAAAAACCAGTGCAGTATATTTCGAGAATTGCACAGACAGAAAGAATAATTGGAGATTTTACAGCGGAAGAATCACCTAACCAGATATATATGATAACTGGAGTAAGAGGTTCAGGAAAAACTGTAATGATGACGAATATTGCATCTGAGATACGAAAACAGTCAGATAAATGGATAGTAGTTGAACTTAATCCTAACCGTGACCTTTTGCAGAGCCTTGCTGCAAAAATATATGCAATTCCGGAAATGCATTCGGCATTTGTGAAAGCAAAGCTTGATTTTTCAGTATTTGGATTGGGAGTAACATTGGAAAATTCGGTTCCTGTTACGGACATTGAAAATGTTATTGAGATAATGCTGTCGCATATAAAACGCATGGGAAAAAGACTTCTTATAACAATTGATGAGGTTATCAATTCAGAGAGTATTAAAGTGTTCGCAAGTTCATTTCAGATATTTTTAAGGGAAGAATATCCTATATATCTTTTGATGACGGGGCTGTATGAGAATATATATGATTTACAGAATGAAAAAACACTTACATTTTTATACAGAGCACCTAAGATTATATTAGAGCCGCTTAATTATACAGCTATTAAAAGCCATTATATGAGAATATTTGATATAAATGATGAAATGGCTGAAAAAATGACTCTGCTTACAAGAGGATATCCGTTTGCGTTTCAGGTGCTTGGATATCTTTATTGGGACAATAGAAAAGATCATACACTTGAAGATATTATGCCGGAGTATGACCAGTATTTAGATGAATATGTATACAGTAAGATATGGGCAGAGTTATCACCTAAGGATAAGGAAATACTTAGTGTTATATCAGAGAGTGGTTATCAGTCAGTAAAAGAGATTCGAGAAAAACTTGACATGAAACCAGAATTATTCTCTGTGTACCGTGACCGTTTAAAGCGAAAGGGTGTTATAGATACAAGACAATATGGAAAAATAGCAATGGCACTGCCAAGATTTGAAGAATATGTAAAAAACAGATTATATTAATAACATATTATCTCCGAAATTCTCTCGGAGAAGCACCATATTTTTCTTTAAATTTTCTATTAAAATAAGAGATATTATCAAAACCACAATCCGAAGCCACGGAAATTACCGGCTGGGTTGTGGTTTTTAATATTCTTGCGGCAATAATAAGCCGGTAGTCATTAAGGTAAGTGATAAAAGATGTGCCGGTGCAGTTCTTGAAAAACTTCATAAAATGCGACTGGCTGAAATGACACCACTGTGCGATTTCTTCAATAGATATTGCGCGTGCGAAGTTATTTTCAATGTAATTAAGAACCAGTTTCAGCTTATCTATATTATCATCAGATAAGTGTGTAGACATATCTTCATGGGTGTAAAAATGTGAATTAAGCTCGAAAAAGAAATTAAAAAGACATGCGCGGATTTTCAGTCTGTACCCGTCTGGAAAATACTGGCATATATTATCAGCCTCATCAATATAATGAATTAAATCAGAATAGTGTGGGGCAGTATTCCTGATAACAGGAGGACAATATCCTTTAAAGCCGGCAATCCCATTAAAAAAGCTCAAAGTATCATAATCACACTGCCTGCCAACAAGCATTTCAAGATTAAAAAGAATATTTTCGTATTCACATGAATCACTCTCGTTCTGGACAATAGAATGAATATGTCCGGGCATGACAATAACAATATCCCCAGCATTTACAACGGAATACTCAAGGTCAACGCTGACAATCATACATCCCTTCTTGATGTATATAAGCTCCACCTCATTATGCCAGTGCAGTGGAACTTCTGCAAAATCAAGCGGAATAGAGCACAGATAAGTATTATATAAAAAGTCTGAATCAAAATGTGACTTGGTTTCTTTCAGTGGTTCGTAATCTGTTATATTCATAGGATACTCCTTAAATATGATAGAATAGTACAAGTTTATCCCATTATAAAGCAAGAGAATTTTTCCAGCAACTCTATAATAAAATATAAATACAAGAATGGAGGGCAACGATATGCTTAACACTATATGTTTGGAAGATTATGGAAAAGACTTGCACTCATGCAGCAATGAGGAGTGCTTTCATGCACTTATGAAGCTGGTGACACAAAAGGGGCGTGATAGAATCGTGAAAGATAATGGCAGAAAGGTTTACTACATTTCTGCTGAGTTCCTTATAGGAAAACTCTTATCCAATAATCTTATTAACTTAAGGGTTTATGATGAGGTTAAGGAAGAACTTGCTAGTGCAGGGAAGAATCTTTCAGAAATTGAAGAACTGGAAGTAGAGCCGTCACTTGGCAATGGCGGGCTTGGAAGGCTTGCAGCATGTTTCCTTGATTCAATTGCCAACTTAGGTCTTAACGGTGATGGAATCGGACTTAACTATCATCTTGGACTTTTTAAGCAGGTGTTTGAGAATGGAAAGCAGAAGGAAGTGCCTAATCCGTGGATTGGTAAGGACAGCTGGCTTGTTCCGACAGATGTGACATACACAATAGATTTTGGCGGAATGAGCGTTGTTTCAAGAATGTATGACATCAATGTGTATGGTGAGAAGAGAACCAATAAGCTTCATTTGTTTGATGTGGAGACAGTTGATGAGAGTATCGTAAAAGGTGACGGCATAGACTTTGACAAGGCAGATATTGCCAAGAACCTTACACTGTTTCTCTATCCTGATGACAGTGACGACCAGGGAAGGCTTCTTCGAATCTATCAGCAATATTTCATGGTAAGCAACGGTGCAAGGCTTATATTGGATGAGTGCAGGGACAAATGTGTAGGCACCGGAAAAACATTTAAGAATCTGCCAGAACTTGCGGTAATTCAGATTAATGATACGCACCCGACAATGGTAATTCCAGAACTTATAAGACTTCTTACTGAAAATGGGGATATAGACGGAAGTCCGATAACGATGGACGAAGCAATTGATATTGTATCAAAAAGCTGTGCATATACTAACCATACAATTCTTGCCGAAGCACTTGAAAAATGGCCTGTAGACTATCTTAACAGAGTTGTTCCACAGCTTATGCCGATTATAAGAGAGCTTGACAGGAGAGTCCGTGAGAAGTACACAGACCCGTCAGTGTATATAATTGATAATAACAATCTTGTCCACATGGCGCACATTGATATCCATTATGGAATGAGTGTCAACGGAGTTGCAAAGCTGCACACTGAAATATTAAAGAACACGGAACTTAATAATTTCTACAGAATATATCCAGAGAAATTTAACAACAAAACTAATGGAATAACATTTAGAAGATGGCTTATCCACTGCAATAACGAGCTTGCAAAATATATTGAGACACTTATTGGAAGTGAATACAGACATGATGCAGATAAGTTAAAAGACCTTTTGAAGTCCACCGGTGATAAAAATGTTTACGATAATCTTCTTAAGATTAAGACTGACAACAAGGAAAATCTTGCAGAATATCTCAGGCGTACACAGGGGATAGAGATTAATCCGCAGTCAATATACGACATACAGATAAAGCGTCTGCATGAGTATAAGAGACAGCAGATGAATGCCCTGTATATAATATATAAATATTGTGACATTAAGGCGGGCAATATTCCTAAAACCCCGGTGACAGTAATATTTGGCGCAAAAGCTGCACCGGCATACACAATCGCGAAGGATATAATTCATCTGATACTTACACTGAGTAAGGTTATTGAAGCCGATAAAGATGTAAGCCCATACCTTAAGGTAGTGCTTGTGGAGAACTATAATGTAACACTTGCCGAGAAGCTTATTCCGGCATGTGACATATCAGAGCAGATATCGCTTGCGTCTAAGGAGGCGTCAGGAACAGGTAACATGAAATTCATGCTGAACGGTGCTGTGACACTTGGAACAATGGACGGCGCTAATGTTGAGATTGCCGAGCTTGTAGGAAGTGATAATATCTATACATTTGGCGCATCAAGCGATGAAGTTATTGCTCATTATGAAAAATGTGACTATAACGCCAGAAGATTTTATGAGACAGATTCGCTTATTAAAAAATGTGTGGACTTTATAATATCAGATGCAATGATTCAGGCTGGTGATTCACATAGTCTTAACAGGCTGTATAACGAAATCGTAGGAAAAGACTGGTTTATGGCACTGCTTGATCTGCGAAGCTATATAGAGACTAAAGAGAAGGCTTTGTCAGATTATGAGGACAGATATGCCTGGGCTGAAAAAATGCTTATCAATATTGCTAATGCAGGATTCTTCTCATCAGACAGAACAATCCGCCAGTATAACGAGGATATATGGAAAGCGTCACAGACAAACAAATAAGTTGATAATAACTGCCCCGGAAGCTATAATCATTGTAAGAGCGTAAGTTCGTGAATGATGAAGGTTTCGGGGTAGATTTATGTATAACATACTTATAGTGGATGACGAAAAGATTGAGAGAAGCGGAATAAGAATGCTTCTTAAAAGAATGGGAATAGAGCTTGGAATTGTTGAAGCATGCAACGGAAAACAGGCACTGGAATATCTGACATCTGATAAGAACACAGGACTTGGACATATAGATATATTGCTTACAGATGTGAAGATGCCGTTTATGGACGGAATAGAGCTTATTAAAAATGTGGGACAGAATAACATCAGCTTAAAGACAGTGATATTTTCAGGCTATAACGAGTTCGAGTATGCCAAGCTGGCAGTTAAGTTAGGGGTTAAAGACTACATTTTAAAGCCCGTTGATCCTGCAGAGTTCAGTTCAACAATTACAGGCGTTATTAATGAACTTGATGAGGAACATAAGAAAGACGAGGATTATAACAGACAGGCTAATTTCATAAAGCAGTACTATATGTATACGCTGCTTAACTCAGGTGATGCGTCGGGAATACTTGATAATGGGGATTTTCTAACAGGGTACAACAGGCTTGCACTTATAGAATTCAACACGGATTTCTTTGGCAAATATGATGCAGGGGAAGATATATTTAAGGGGATAACCGGAGGACTGGATTATCAGTATCTTAACCTTAACCCGTCACAGTCAGTTATTATATTTTCTGATAAGTCGCTGGCAGCAGGTGGAAATACTGAAAAAAGCATAGAAGAAATGTTTACAAAGATTCATGACTACATATATAAAAAGACAGGGCAGTTTATGTATATTGCTGTGTCCGATTTATTCAATGATTACCATGAACTTCCACAGGTTATGGACGCAGTTGATACGCTGATGAACAACAAGTTCTATGAGACCGGAAGATACATTTTTTCTGATAATATAAGTGAGGATACACCGGTGCTTGTGCAGATTGATGATGACGCACTTATGAAGCAGATGAAGCAGGACATCAAGATGAAAGATATCACATTTTTAAGGATACATTTTGATGCACTGTGTAAGAAATACAGGGGACAGTCGAACTTCTCACATATATACATCAAGTTTGTATTCTCCAATCTGTTGAAGGATTTCTATGACAACATTCCGGGTGCTGATGAGGCAGAATTTGGCAGGGAGATTGACAGGTTGTACAAGTCAGAAGATTTCTCATGCATAATGGAAATTGTGAATAATAATATTGACCTGTTAGAAAAAAGCTTTGGAAAAGAACCAGCTGCGTCTCATAGGGAGATTGAGACAGTAAAAAACTATATACATAATCATTATGGAGAAGAGATTGGCGCACAGCAGTTAGCAGACATGGTTTATCTTGCCCCAAGTTATTTAAGTTCGCTGTTTAAGAAAGAAACTGGACAGAATCTCAGCAAATATATCAAACAGTACAGAATGGAGAAGGCAAAGGAGCTGCTTACCGATACGAACATGAAGATTGTGAACATAAGTGAGCAGGTCGGCTATCCAAATGTTTCGTATTTTGTACAGAGCTTCAGAGAGTACTTTGGCGTAAGCCCTCAGAAATTCAGGGATCAGGGAGAATTAAGTTGAAAAAGATTAAACAGAAAATCAATGATATAAGACTGAAGTACAAGCTTGCCATCATATATGTAGTGACAGGGCTTATTCCTCTGATTGTACTTTTTGTGTTTGCATATGCACAGATGAGAAATATCCTTATGGACAGGGATTTAAAAAGTATTAAGGGAGCATTGGAGCAGTCAGTAACGACAGCGGACGGACAGATTGAGGTGTATGATAATCTGTCTAATTATATAACATTTAATGATACTCTGTCAGGAGTACTTTCATATGATTACAAAAGCACATATGAGATGTACAATCAGATTGTCACCACATTTGACCCGATGTTATCCTCTCTTAAATATTTCCATGATGATATCAATAGAGTGACGATATATGTAGACAGAGGGATTAAGCACGACACGACAATCGCGCCGATTGAAGAGATTGAGAACGAGCCTTTTTATCAGGCGGCAACAGAAAGCACTAAGATACAGTGGTTTGTTGATGAAGGCAATAAGACACTTGTTTCAGCACGAAAAATGTCTACACTTGACCAGCTTGGTATTCTCGGAATTATTTACATAGATGTTGATTACGACAGTGTGATGAGTTCATTTACAGGAGGTCTTGAGCAGGACTGCGGAATGATGGTGCTTGACGCTGACGGCAGGGTTATATGCAGCAGCGATACATTTGAAAACAGCAATACCAGATACAGATTAAGCAGTGACAGGCTGCTCTCATTAACAGACGGGGCAGAGTGGGACAATGATACCTGTGATAATATGGACGGCTATTCGATAATAAAGAAGGAAAGTCCGGTGACAGGATGGACAGTATATGTCTATGAACCGAGAAGCCTTGTGCTAAGGTCAGCCAATTCAATTATCACAATGATTGCAGTTGCACTTATAGTCGCAGTTGCAGGTGCAGCAGCAGCAAGTGTATTCACCTCAGGCTTCATTACAAGAAGAATTAATAAGCTGAAAAACAGCATGGCAAAGGTTGAGAATGGTGACTTTGACGCAGTAATAGACACGCAGGATAAAGATGAAATCGGAGACCTTATCCACAGCTTTAACAGCATGACAAGACAGATAAAGAACCTTATCACGCAGGTGTATGAAGGCCGTATAAGCCAGAAAGAATCAGAAATGCGGGCATTAAGGGCACAGATTAATCCACATTTTCTCTATAATTCACTCTCACTTATCAACTGGAAGGCAATAGAGTATGAGCAGGAGGATATAAGCGAGATAACGCTTGCACTGTCCAACTACTACCGGACTTCGCTTAATAAGGGAAAGAACACACTAAGCTTTGAGCAGGAATTAAGCAACATGCAGTCGTACCTTAAGATACAGCAGATAATGCATGACAATTCATTTGATGTAGTAATAAATGTATCAGAGGAAGTACTGTCCTGTGAATCCTTAAACCTCATATTACAGCCATTAGTTGAAAATGCAATAGACCACGGCATAGACCTTCTGACAGACAGAAAAGGCGTAATAACCGTAGAGGCAGAGCTGCAGATAGATAAAGAAAGTAATGAACTGGTATGTGTGAAAGTTAGTGATAACGGTGCAGGCATGGATAAAGAAACAGTAGAAAACTTCTTAACAGCCCAGTCAAAAGGCTACGGTGCAAGAAATGTAAACGATAGAATAAGACTATATTATGGTGAGCAGTACCATCTGGAAGTACAAAGCAAGCTAGGTGTTGGAACAACAATAACAATAAAATTCCCAGCGAAACAATACAACATAAAAAACTGATATGTTTCTAAAATATCTTATATTTTAATATCAAACCCTCCTTAATATAATTAGATTATCAACAGAGGACAGTAATTAAGGCTGTCACGGATAATCAATTATTAAGGAGGGTTTTTTATGAAATTTAAGAGATTAGCGGCTGCGTTAATGGCAGCAACAATGTGTGGTTCACTCTTTGTAGGTTGTGGCAGTGCCAAGAAGGATGACACAGCAGCAGGAGATGAGAAAATCACAGCTACAATCAAGGTATGGGGAAGTGCAGAGGATCAGGCTGATGAGAACGGCAAATGGTTACAGACAATGTGTGAGCAGTTCAATTCAGAGCATCCTGACTGGGATTTAACATTTGAATATGGTGTGTGTGCAGAGTCAGATGCAGGAAAGACAGTAACACAGGATCCAGAAAATTCTGGTGATGTATACTTCTTTGCTAATGACCAGTTACAGGCACTTATTGATGCCAATGCTATTGCAAAGCTTGGTGGAGAGACAGCAGATTATGTTAAGAAAACTAACTCAGATGCAATCGTGGATTCAGTTACAGTTGATGGTGCGATATACGGAGTACCATTCACAACTAATACATGGTTTATGTACTACGACAAGAGTAAATTCACAGACAGTGATGTAAAGAGCCTTGATAAAATGCTTGAGAAGAATAAGGTAGCCTTCAATATTACAGAGGGCTGGTACATGTCATCATTCTTCCTTGCTAATGGCTGTACATATTTTGGAAAAGATGGAAAAGATAACTCAGCAGGCATTGATATCTCAGGAGATAAGGGAACACAGGCAACACAGGCAATGGTTTCACTTGTAAACAATCCTAACTTTGTCAATGACCTTCAGGGTGTTGGTATCGCCGGCTTAAGAGATGGTTCAGTAGGAGCTTACTTCTCAGGCTCATGGGATTATAAGAGTGTTAAGGAAATTCTTGGTGACAACTTTGGTGCAGTTTCACTTCCTACAGTTAAGATTGGTGGAAAAGACAAGCAGATGTTAGCATTTGCAGGTTCTAAGGCAATCGCTGTTAATCCTAACTGTAAGTATCAGCAGGTAGCAGTTGCACTTGCAAAATATCTTGGAAGCAAGGATGCACAGCAGAAGCACTATGAGTTAAGAGGTGTTATCCCTTGCAATACAGAGCTTCTTGCAACAGATACAGTAAAGAAGGATGCACTTGTAACAGCACAGAATGATACATTTAACAAGACATCAGTAATCCAGCCAACAGTATCAGGCATGAATGATTACTGGACACCAGCACAGAACTTTGCTAAGTCTATCGTAAATGGTGAAATAACAGCAGATAATGCAGCAGCTAAGACACAGGATTTCTATAAGCAGATTAATACATCAATTGCAAAATAATTGATACGGATTAAATGCTGAAAGGAGTGGCGCGTAATGGCAGTTAAGTTCACTGAATCATTTAGAAAAGGAAATATATTTACGAAGTTAAGCATTCTGATTCCGGGACTTGGTAATCTCGTAGGAAAGCAGATTATAAAGGGAATTATATATATAGTTATAGAAGCTGCCTTTGTATGCTTTATGATTATGAAAGGAATTAACTGCCTCGCGATGCTTCCGGGTCTCGGAAGCAGACCGCAGCAGGAGGTCTGGAATGAGAAGCTTGGAATATATGAATATATTGCGGGTGATAATTCACTTCTTATACTTCTGTATGGAATAGCAACGATATTCATAATTATAGCTTACATAATAGTTGCGGTAAGTGCAGTAAAAAGCTCATATAAGCTGGAGCTGTTAAAGGAAAAAGGTAAGCATATCAATACATTTGCTGAAGATGTGAAGTCGCTGTTCAATGAGAATCTTCATAAACTGCTGCTTACACTTCCTGTATCAGGTGTGCTTATATTCACAATACTTCCGCTTGTTTTCATGATAAGCATGGCGTTTACTAACTATAGTAAGGTTGACAGCCATCTGGTGCTTTTCGACTGGGTAGGGCTTGAGAACTTCAAGCAGATATTTGATTCGGGAAGCATGATAGGCCAGTCTTTCTGGTCAGTATTTGGCTGGACTATAGTGTGGGCGATATTTGCAACATTTCTTAATTACATATTCGGAATACTTGTTGCACTGCTTATCAACAGAAAGGGTACGAAATTCAAATCCTTCTGGAGATTTATATTTATACTTTCAATCGCAATTCCACAGTTCGTATCACTTCTTATTATCAGAAGCATGTTGGCACAGGACGGAATTGTAAATGTTGTTTTAAAGAATGCGGGCTGGATAAACAAATCAATGCCATTCTTTACTAACGCGACTTGGGCAAGAATCACAGTAATCGTGGTGAACCTGTGGATAGGTATTCCATATACGATTCTGCAGGTTACAGGTATATTACAGAATATACCTATGGAGCTGTATGAGGCAGCAGATGTAGATGGTGCTAATGGATTTGTCAAATTTATTAAGATAACAATGCCATATATGTTATTTGTTACTACACCATATCTTATCACTACATTTACAGCTAATATCAACAACTTTAACATTGTCTATCTGCTGACTAAGGGTGACCCTGTTATGGCAGGTGCAACGGCAGGAAAGACAGACCTTCTGGTAACATGGCTGTACAAGATGACAATAGATTTCCAGTATTATAATCTTGGTGCCGTTATCGGTATTATGACATTCATATTCTTAGCAATTGGTTCGCTTCTTGTATACAGAAGAACGAAGTCATATAAAGATGAGGAGGGATTCCAGTGAAAAAGAAAAAGACTATTAAAAATATACTGGCACATACAGTGCTTACAATATTAGCAATAGTGTGGGTAAGTCCTCTTTTCTGGATAATCCTCACAAGCTTCAGGGCGCAGAAGGGAGCTTATACAAGTTCCTTCTTCCCAAAGCAGTATTCGTTTGATAATTATGTAAAGCTTTTTACAGATACAGGAATACTTAATTTCCCGAGAATGTTTACTAATACACTGATTGTAGCCATATTCTCATGTATTATATCAACATTTTTCGTACTGTCAGTGGCATACTGTATGTCAAGACTTAAGTTTAAGATGAGAAAAGCAATGATGAATATTGCAATGATACTTGGACTTTTCCCGGCATTCATGGCAATGGTGGCAGTATATTACATACTTAAGGCAGTTGGGCTTTCAGAAGGAGCAATGATAAGAGTTGCGCTTGTGCTTGTATATTCCGCCTCATCTGGAATACAGTTTTACATTGCAAAAGGCTTTTTTGATACAATCCCTAAGACAATTGACGAAGCTGCGATGATAGACGGAGCAACGAAGTGGCAGGTATTTACCAAGATAACAATACCGTTAAGCAAACCAATTATAGTGTATACAATACTTACATCATTCATAGCACCGTGGGTAGATTTCATATTTGCAAGGGTAATATGCAGGGCAAATGCGAAGTATTACACTGTAGCAATCGGCTTATGGCAGATGCTTGAAAAGGAATATGTTGATGTATGGTACACAAGATTTGCAGCAGGAGCAGTACTTATATCAATTCCTATAGCAGCCTTGTTTATGATAATGCAAAGATGTTATAATGAGAGCATGTCAGGTGCAGTGAAGGGTTAGAGATATGAGTGGATTAAGGAATACATTTAAAAAATGTGTGGCACTGGGTGTCACAGGAATAATGCTTATATTAGCCGGGTGTAAAAGCCCGGCTGGTTTTGCGTCTAATGATAATGAAGATTACAATGCAAGAATGGAAGAAGCAAGGACAACGCCGTTTGGTGCTTATCCTGAAACTATAGAATACACGCTTGGGAAGATGACAAGTGTTAATAATTCCAACATGCCGGATAATGATACATATACAGACAATGCGTACACCCGCTATATTAAGTCTGTGATAAATGTGCAGAATGTTGATGTGTTTGAAGCCAATGACAGCCAGTATGACACCAATGTTTCAATGGCAATCTCAATGGGAAACCTGCCAGATATCATGGTTGTGTCAAGTCAGGACGAGGTGGAGCAGTTAGCGGAGGCAGGACTTATAGAAGACCTTACGGAAAGCTATAATAACTGCATAAGTGACAAGGTCAAGGACATGTATGAAAGCTATGGCGATTCGCTTAAGGACATGGTCACATACGATGGAAAGATAATGGCACTTCCTGAGACTAATATAACAGACGGACCTAATCTTGTGTGGTTAAGAAAGGACTGGATGGATAAGCTGGGGCTTTCAGAGCCGCACACGATTGATGATGTGGTTAATATTGTAAAGCGTTTTGTATCAGACGACCCTGGAAATAACGGCATAGATGCTACAGGAAAGTCTAATACCATAGGGCTTGTAGTTGATACAGATGTGACGGGAGAATGCGGCTACAGCAGTGAATTTCTGCTTGATATAATATTTGCGTGTTTCGGGGCATATCCAAAACAGTGGATAATGGATGATGACGGAAAAATTGTATATGGCTCGGTTACAGAAGAAGCAAAAGAGGCACTTTCATATATAAGCGGTCTGTACAGTCAGGGCGTTATAGATAATGATTTTCTTCTGCGGACATCAACCAATATATGTGAGCTTATAGAGAACGGGTTGTGTGGTTCATTTTTCGGACCGTGGTGGGCACCTAATAACCCGCTTGTCAATGCGGTTGGTAAGAACCCTGACGCTGACTGGCAGCCGTATTTAATAGCGACAGACGCAGCCGGTTCGACGAGCTATCACAGCCAGAATCCGTGTTACAAATATGTTGTTGTAAGAAAGGGCTATGAACACCCGGAGATTGCAGCGAAGATGATAAGTGTTATGTTTGACAAGGTGAGATTTGACTGTACCGATTCAGAAGAATTCACGAATTACTACCAGTTAAATGTCGAACCTACGGCAAGACCTTTATCTATAAATGTGGATTATAACAATGCACTTTCTATATGTTACAGAAATATTGATGCCGCAATTTCAGGAAGAAAGAACCCAGACAGTCTGGAGCTTCTGGAACGCTCATATTATGATGCCTGCAGCTCATACATTAAGAACAAGGAAAGTACAAGCACACAGTGGGCGGCATATATGTCAAGAATTAAGGCGTGCAGCCTGATAGCACAGGATAATATAAATGTTGTTGATTCACTATATTTTAAGACTACTGACACAATGAAGAGCCGTTGGTGGAGGCTTAAAGCTAAAGAAAAAGAAGCGTATTTAAAGATTATAAGTGGTGAGGAAGATATTTCATACTTTGATACATTTGTACAGGAATGGAATGAGCAGGGCGGTGAAACTATCACTGCAGAGGTCAGGGAAAGTATGAGATAATTAGCTGTGAAAATTATGTATTATATGGTACAATCATAATTAATGTAAATATATTAACGACGGAGGTTTTATTTTGAAAGAGAGAGAAAAATTCGGTTCGCGTCTCGGCTTTATATTAGTGTCGGCCGGGTGCGCGGTAGGACTTGGTAATGTGTGGAAATTCCCATACATATGCGGGGAGAATGGTGGCGCGGCATTCGTACTCATCTATCTTGTATTCCTTGCAATTCTCGGATTTCCTATTATGTGTGCTGAGTTCACTATAGGACGAGGAAGCGGCAAAGGTGCTGCAAGAGCATTTGAAGAGTTAGATACTAAGGGAAGCAAATGGCATTATTTCAAATGGGTATCAGTAGTCGGAAGTTACATTCTTATGGCTTTCTATACAATGGTTGCCGGCTGGATGCTTTATTATGCATGGCGTGAAGCAAGTGGTGCAATGTCTGGTTTGGATCCAGAGGGTGTTTCAGGTGCATTTGGAACAATGCTTTCACAGCCTGGTACAATGACAGCATGGATGATAGTTGCTGTATTACTTTCATTCGGTGTATGCGCACTCGGATTACAGAAGGGTGTTGAGAAGATTACTAAGGTTATGATGTCACTCCTTCTTATCCTTATCATAGTACTTGCTGTTCATTCACTTGTACTTCCTAATGCATCAGAAGGTGTTAAATTCTACATGGTACCTAATCTTGATGCAATTAAATCAAGAGGTCTTGGACCGGTTATATTTGATGCCATGACACATGCGTTCTTTACACTTAGTGTAGGTATCGGAGCGATGGAGATATTCGGAAGCTACTTAAAGAAAGACAGAACAATAGGTGGGGAAGCAGTTAATATAATTCTTCTTGATACATTTGTTGCTCTTATGGCAGGATTCATTATTATTCCTGCATGTTTTGCATATGGTGTTGCTCCGGGAGCAGGTCCATCACTTTTATTTATTACACTGCCTAACATATTTAATCATATGGCAGGTGGAAGAATATGGGGAACAGCATTCTTTGTATTCATGTCATTTGCAGCATTATCAACTGTAATTGCTGTATTTGAGAATATTATAGCGTTCTATATTGACCTTAAGGGATTCTCAAGAAAAAAGGTCGTTGCATTTAACATTATATTCATGATTCTGCTTTCACTTCCTGCTGTATTAGGATTTAACAAGCTTGCAGGATTTCAGCCAATCGGTCCGGGAAGTTCAATCATGGATTTAGAGGATTTCCTTGTTTCATATAATCTTCTTCCTCTTGGAAGCATGATATTCGTATTATTCTGTACCAAGAAGAACGGCTGGGGCTGGGACGGTTTCAGAAAAGAGGCCAACGAAGGTAAAGGACCTAAGATTCCGAACTGGTTAAGATTTTATATGAGTTACATATTACCGGCTATTATCGTAGTTGTTTATCTTAAGGGATATTATGATACATTTAAACCAATGGGAACAGGTTATCTTGTTGGCTGGATGATATTCGCGTGTGTATTGCTTCTTGCAATATTCGGAATTGCTAATTATAAGAAGAAAGATGCGTAGGCTATGACTAAGAAAGAACTTGCTTTAGAGGTTATCAGAAGATTAAAGGCAGAATATCCGGATTCGGAGTGCAGTCTTGATTACGATGATGCGTGGAAACTGCTTGTAAGCGTAAGACTTGCGGCACAGTGCACTGATGCAAGAGTAAATGTTGTGGTTAAGGGGCTGTATGAGAAATATCCTGATATAGCCTCTCTTGCTGCAGCATCTCCAGAAGAGATTGAAGAGATTGTAAGACCATGCGGGCTTGGAAAGAGTAAGGCGAGGGATATATGTGCATGTATGCGTATGCTTCATGAGCAGTATAACGATAAAGTGCCTGACAGCATGGAAGAATTGTTGAAGCTTCCGGGAGTTGGAAGAAAAAGTGCCAACCTTATTATGGGTGACGTGTTTGGAAAGCCGGCAATTGTCACTGATACGCATTGTATAAGACTATGTAACAGAATCGGACTTGTAAAAGACGAAAAAGAACCTAAAAAGGTTGAGATGGCACTGTGGAAGATAGTTCCGCCGGAAGAAGGAAGCGGATTGTGCCACAGGTTCGTAGACCACGGAAGAGAGGTATGTACTGCAAGAACCACACCACATTGTGAGAGATGCTGTCTTAATGATATATGTAAGAAAAATGGGATAAAAGTGTGATTGAATATATATATCTGTTGTGGTAGTATCTAGGTGTTGTTCGGATATTAAGGAACATAATGTATGGAGGGGAACATGGAATTAAAAGAATTAATCAGACGCGCAAGAGAAAAGAACTGCTCAGATCTGCATATTACAGCAGGAGAGGCAGTAGCTGTAAGACGATTTGGAGAACTTAAGCTTCTTGACATTGTACCATCAATTGAGGAAGCAGAGGAGATGATATATTCTATTCTTGATGAGAACGATATAAGAAGTGTCCAGTCAGGAAAAGATATTGATGTTGCATCATCAGATGAGACTGGTGGACGTTTAAGAATTAATATATACCATCAGCGTGGCAACATTGCGGCAAGTATACGTCTTCTTGATCCTGTTATACCATCTTTTGAACAGCTTGGACATTCGGGAAAGCTTTTTGCCAAGCTTGCCGAGAAGAGATCTGGTCTTATACTTGTAACAGGACCTACTGGAAGTGGTAAGTCAACAACACTTGCAGCATTGATTGATTATATTAACAATAATATGTCAAGACATATTATTACAGTAGAAGATCCTATTGAATATGTATATGGTTTCAACAAGTCTATGATACATCAGAGACAGGTGGGAAGAGATGTGCCTGATTTTGCGACAGCGCTGCGTTCAGCACTTCGTGAAGATCCTGATGTTATTCTCGTAGGAGAGATGAGAGACTATGAAACTATCAATGCAGCAATTACAGCCGCAGAAACAGGACATCTTGTATTGTCAACACTTCATACAAGAAGTGCTGCACAGACAGTTGAGCGTATAATCAGTGCATGCCCGGTAGAGGCTCAGTCAGCACTTACATTACAGCTTGCATCTGTATTAGCAGGAGTTGTAACACAGACACTTGTACCTCGTGCAGAGCAGGAGGGACGAATTGCAGCTACAGAGATAATGCTTAACAATACAGCAGTATCTAACCTTATTAAAGAAAAGAAAACTAATCAGATTCAGACCGTTCTTCAGTCTAATATGCAGTCAGGCATGCATACAATGAATTATTCGCTTGCTAATCTTGTTAAGACAAGGGTTATTTCAAGGGATGTAGCTCTCAGATTTTCAGAGAATCCTACAGAACTTGCAAAGAGCATATAATTTAAGTAATAGAAAGAAGGAATTACATTATGCAGTTAAGTACATTACAGAGTGAAATGATTAAAGCCATGAAGGCAAGAGATAAGGAAAGAAAAGATTCTATCGCAGTTCTTGTTTCAGCAGTTAAGAAGGTTGGAATTGATGAGGGATGCAGAGATGATATTCCGGAAGCACTTGTAGATCAGGCTATTCTTAAAGAGATAAAGAGTGTTAAAGAGCAGATTGATACATGCCCTGCTGACAGAACAGAATTACTTGAAGGATACAAGGCAAGACTTGCTGTTATGGAAGAATTTGCACCTAAGATGTTATCTGCAGATGAGATTAAAGCCATTCTTACAGAAAAGTTTGCAGATGTGCTTGCAACTAAGAACAAGGGACAGATTATGAAAGCTGTCATGGGAGAGCTTAAGGGCAAAGCAGATGGCAAAGTTATTAATCAGGTAGTTGCAGAACTTTGCAAATAGTGTACAAAATACAGAACAACAAAAAATGATTTGAAAATAAAGCCAATCTACTGTATTATAGTCTATAGATATTGCGGACAAGACTATATTACAGTCGAGAGGCTTTTTTTATGAAAAGAATTAAGTTAATTAACAGAACAATTTATTATATTATTCTTATCTGCTTCCTTCTGTTCATTGCATCGGGATTCATATGCAGTAGTGTGGATAAGAAAGCACCTGCACAGGATAGAACGAGAGTTTCTGTACAGCCGGAGGACACAAGATATTCTGGTAATGGCAGGGTGGAATATTATCTGAAGGTTAGTGCGAGTGCAGGAGATAATATGGCACTTGCATTTGTCAGCAGACATCAGGAAGTAGAAGTGTATGCTGGTGGAAGTCTGATATACTACATAAAGGCACATAAGTCTATATATGGAACAACAACAGGAACTAATTATACAATAGTTAATATCCCTCCATATACAACAGATATAGTAGTAAGACTGACTAATGTTTATAAAGGATCTAAGGTACGTGGAACAACATTTGAATATGGTGATGAAACAGGAATTGTGAAGGAGCTTATAACGGAGTCGCTTATGCCGGCAGCATTAAGCTCATTTATTATAATGGTCGGAGTGGCAATGGTTATTCTGTGGATTGCGTGCAGAAAGAGAATAGCACAGACACAGGCATTGCTTTACTTTGGTGTATTTGCCCAGCTGATAGGTGCATGGGCTCTTAATGAGACTAATCTTGCGACACTTCTTATCAGTGACAGAAAGATTGGCTCGCTTATGGGATATATGCTTCTTATGCTTATGCCTATTCCATTTATTCAGGCAGAGAAGAACTTTTTCCAGATAGTAAAGTCGCATATAAGCAACATTTTCTGTGCTATATTCATGTTTATTGATGTGGCACTGCTTGTCTGTCATATGACAGGAGTATGGGAGTTTGTGAACAGTGTATATGTTATACATCTTATGCTGGCTATGTCTCTTATATATTTCTGTGCAGTTCTCATTAAGAGAATTCAGGATAAAGGATTTGACAGGAAAGTCAAGGCTAATATTGTTGGAGCTGTTGCACTTGGAACATCTATGGTTGTAGACCTTATAGCATATTACAAAGGAATGCAGCAGACAGATGTAATAGGGAAAATGGGAATGCTCATATTCATAGTTGTTATTGGATATGAAAGTATATCAGAAGCATTTGAGAAGATTAAAGAGGGACAGAAAGCTAATTTCTATAAAGAGATGGCAATAACTGATACAATGACCGGATTGTATAACAGAGCGGCATTTGATGAGTGGGAGAATGAGACATCTGATTATGAAGGTTATGCAATTGCTACATTTGACCTTAATAATCTTAAATGGTGTAATGATAATCTTGGACATGCGGCAGGAGATGCATATATACAGGCAGCAGCCAGAATTATTAAGGATATATTCGGAAGACATGGCAAATGTTATCGAATTGGTGGAGATGAATTCTGCACTGTAATTAATCAGAAAGAAAGACGTTTTGATATAGGAAAGCATGTCAGACAGCTCAGAGAGCTTGAGGAGCAGGCAGACATGGAATTAGAGATTGATGGTCTTAATGTCCAGATAGCATGTGGATATGCTGAGTATGATATTAAGACAGATAAGGATTTTGAAGATACAAGAAGCAGATCAGATAAGAGAATGTATGAGAGTAAGAGAGAACTGAAAAGTGAGTAAGTTATGGATAAATATGGAGTTTTAAAGCATTATTTTGGCTATGATTCTTTCCGTCCAGGGCAGGAGAAGTTAGTGGATGCTATTCTTGCCGGACGGGATGTGTTGGGAATTATGCCTACAGGAGCAGGAAAATCATTATGTTATCAGGTGCCGGCATTATTAATGTCCGGCATTACTCTTGTTGTGTCACCACTTATATCACTTATGAAAGACCAGGTTGGGGCACTTAATCAGGCAGGTGTTCATGCCGCCTATATAAACAGTTCACTGACAGATAATCAGATTACGAAGGCACTCGCATATGCAAAACAGGGACGATACAAGATTATATATGTAGCGCCTGAAAGACTGGAAACATGGGGATTTCTTGATTTTGCAACACATGTAGAGATATCTATGATTACTGTGGATGAGGCACACTGTATATCACAGTGGGGACAGGATTTCAGACCAAGTTATCTGAATATATTGTCATTCGTAAAGAAGTTGGCAAGACGTCCGATAATAAGTGCATTTACAGCTACTGCAACAAGTAAGGTAAGAGACGATATACTGCAGATTCTTTCATTTGAAAGACCGGTGATACTCACTACAGGTTTTGACAGGAGCAATCTGACATTCAAGGTAAAGCATATTAAAGATAAGGATTCTTATATACTTGATTATCTTGTAAGTCACAGGCAGGACAGCGGAATTATATACTGCGCTACAAGGAAAAATGTTGAGAAAGTCTATGATATGCTTAATGCAAATGGGCTTTCAGTCACTAAGTATCATGCAGGACTTTCGGCAGAAGAACGAAAAGAAAATCAGGACTCATTCATATATGATATCAAGCCTGTTGTTGTGGCAACCAATGCATTTGGAATGGGAATAGATAAGTCTAATGTAAGATTCGTAATTCATTATAATATGCCACAGTGCATAGAGAATTATTATCAGGAGGCAGGTCGTGCCGGAAGAGATGGTGAGGATTCAGAATGTGTACTGCTTTACTCGCCACAGGATATTATGATTAACAAGTTCTTCATAGAACATAAAGAGCCTAATCCGGAGATTGACGCAGAAGAACAGGCAAGACTGATGATTCTTGATAAGAGAAGACTTAATGCAATGGTTGATTACTGTAAGACAACCAGCTGCTTAAGAGAGTATATTCTTAAATATTTCGGGGAAAGACCGGATAATCCTGAAGGTGGAAAATACAACTGTCATAACTGCTCTAACTGTGTTGTTGATGAGGCAGAACAGGAAGCAGACGAGGCATATATGTATCCGGGTAACCGTTTCAGCGCGCCTATATCAAGGAGTGCTGCAATGACAGCAGACAGAATGAAGCGTTCTGCAGCTGCGGCTAAATCAGCATATGCAACGCCAAAGTCAAAGAAGCCGGAGGATGCACTTAACGAGAGAGGCGTCATGTTATTTAACAGACTGCGTGAGTTAAGAAAACAGATAGCGGTTTCAGTAGGTGTTCCGCCATATGTAATATTTTCAGACAGGACACTTATAGATATGTGCCTGAAAGTGCCATTTAATGAGGAAGAAATGTTATCAGTAAGTGGTGTGGGTGAGAACAAATACGAGCGTTACGGCAAAGTATTTATGGACGAGATATATGATTTTCTTGACGGAATGAAGCAGAATCTGGCGAGAAATTAGAATTGGGAGATATGCATGAAGAATTATAAGATGATAATAACTTATGATGGTACAAGGTACTATGGATGGGAACATCAGCCTACTACAGATATGACAATTCAGGGCAAGTTGGAATCCGTACTTTCAGCTATGACAGGAACTGAAGTTGAGGTTATAGGTGCAGGAAGGACAGACGCCGGAGTACATGCAAAGGGAATGGTTGCCAATGCACATATGGAAACCAAGATGAAGGAAGATGAAATATGTGATTACATGAACCGATACCTTCCAGAGGACATCTGTGTACAGGAAGTCCGTGTTGCTTCTGACCGATTCCACAGCCGTTATAATGCACAGGGAAAAACATACTGTTATACATGTTATGTTGGAGATAAGAAGCCTGTATTTAACAGAAAATATGTCAACATAATAGATGGTAAGTTAGATGTTGAAGCCATGAAGAAGGCAGCAGACATACTTGTTGGAGAACATGATTTTGCGTCATTTTGTGGTAATCCTAAGATGAAGAAATCTACCGTCCGTGAGATTTATTCAATAGATGTATCTTTAAAGGGGTCATTTCTTAATCTGACTTATCATGGAAGCGGATTCTTACAGTATATGGTAAGAATATTAAGTGGTACACTTCTTGAAGTTGGGCAGGGAAAAAGAACACCGGAGAGCATGTACGAGCTTTTAGAGGCACGCAACAGAAGCCTTGCAGGTGCAACTGCGCCGGCGAAGGGGTTGTGCCTTATGAAGGTTGACTACTCGAAGGAGGTTTAATAGTCCGGACGCCATACCGTGTGCCGTGGGAGGGTGTGCAGCGTCCTTAGGCATCTGACCTCAGGATTCCTATGTCTAGTGAAACTAAATGCCGCAATCTGCTGAGTTTTTTATGTGGCTTGTAATCAAACGCGCTTCGCTTGAACGAGATTACAAGCCCCAACCTTTAGCAGATTGCGGCATTAACTTTCACACGACATATGAATATTCGGTCAGACACCTAAGGACACAGCACACCCTCCACCGCACACGGTACGGCTGACTTTCATTTCCTTCAGGTAGTCAGCTTCCGGACAAATGCTCGCCTGCGGCATTGCATTCTGGATGTGGCGGGTGGAGAGTGTGATATGTCCTCTGATAATGAGAAACGCCTGCGCCTGCCGTGGCAGGCTTGGCTGGTTAGTAGTGGGGCGGCGTCGCTGAGGTGTATGTTTATGTTGTGTGCTCGATTTATGACGAGCCGTGTGAATGTTAATAACGCCATCTGCAGAAGGTCTGTGCATGAAATCTCGTTCAAGCGAAGCGCGTTTGATTTCATGCATAGTAATAGACTTTGCAGATGGCGTTATTTACTTTCACTAGGCGAGGAATCCATGAGAGCATGCAATATAAACATACATCTTGGCGACTCCTCTCGTACTAATTATAAAACCTTCGACAAGAAATCCTTCAATCTCTCACTCTTAGGATTACCAAAGAATTCCTCAGGAGCACCTTCTTCATTGATGACACCATCGTAGAAGAACATACATCTGTTGGCAACTTCTTTTGCAAATCCCATCTCATGTGTTACGACAATCATTGTCATTCCTGAAGCAGCAAGCTCTTTCATAATAGAGAGAACTTCGCCAACCATTTCAGGGTCGAGCGCTGATGTCGGCTCGTCGAAAAGCATTATCTCAGGATTCATTGCAAGCGCTCTTGCAATTGCAACTCTCTGTTTCTGACCACCGCTTAACTGATTAGGATAAGCTTCTGCTTTGTCAGAAAGACCTACTCTTGCGAGGAGCTCGTCAGCCTTTTTGTCAGCATCTTCCTTGCTCATAAGACCTAACTTAGTAGGGGCAAGTGTGATATTTCTTCTTATAGTCATGTTAGGGAAAAGGTTAAAATGCTGGAATACCATTCCAATCTTCTCTCTTAATTCATCTACATTTACACTCTTATCAGTAAGATCCTGATTGTGGAATAATACATGACCTTCTGTTGGAGTTTCAAGAAGGTTAAGGGAACGTAAAAATGTTGATTTACCGCAGCCAGATGGTCCGATAATTGCAATAACCTCTCCTTTGCGTACTGTTGTATTGATTGATTCCAATACAACATGGTCGCCAAAAGATTTCTTCAAATCTTTAACTTCAAGTATGATTTCGTTAGTATTATCGCTCATTGTTTCTTAACCTCCTCTCAAGTTTCTTAACAAGCTGTGAAAGTCCCATAACCATCACAAGATAAATAATGGCAACACCGATAAGTGGAAGCATTGGATCGTAAGTTATGCTTCGGATAATATCGCCGCCTCTTGTAAGGTCGTTAAGACCGATGTAACCGCTGATAGATGTTTCCTTTAATAGAACAATGAACTCGTTGGCAAGTGCTGGGAGAACATTCTTGAATGCCTGTGGAAGAATAACGCTTATCATAGTTGTCTTATAAGAAAGACCAAGGCTTCGTGCAGCCTCAAACTGTCCATTATCAATAGACATGATACCTGAACGGAATATCTCGGCAACATAAGCGCCCGAGTTGATACCAAATGCAAGTATAGCAACAATAAGCTTATCAATATGTACAGAACTGAATATTACATAGTAGATAATAAGCAGCTGTACCATTGTTGGTGTTCCTCTGATTACAGTAAGGTAAATGTTGCAAATGAAATTAAGAACCTTCATGTGTCCTGTCTTATCATGGTTAGAACGGACAACTGCAATAAGGAAACCGATAACAACACCCATAAGTGCTGCAAAAAATGCAATAACAATAGTATTTAACAGACCCTTAAGAAGGTAAGTATATCTTGCTTCCTTGATGAAGTCTGTCTTGAACTTCTCAGCAAAGCTCATGCCAGTTGTAGATGCATTGTCGTCACGGACAATAATAACCTGCTTAGAAGTTGTATAAGTAGTTGTGAAATCAATATTTTTCTTACGCTCATCAGTAACTGTCATACCAGCCATACCGAAGTCAGCTTTGCCAGAAGATACGGCAGTAATAATTGAATCAAATTCCATATCCTCAATCTTTAAATTCATGCCGAGGTAATCAGCAATAGCCTGTGCAATATCAGCGTCAATACCGATAATAGAACCGCCTTCATAGTACTCGTATGGCTTGAAGTAAGCATTTGTAGCCATAACAAGAGTTCCGTTAGTACGGCTTACACCGTCTGGTGATTTATAACCTGAAAATGTAGCATTATCACCAACATAATCATCAATAACTTTCTGGATAGTTCCATCTGCCATAAGTACCTCAATAGCTTCATTGAGCTTTGCTGTAAGGGAATTGCCCTTAGCAACACAGATGGCATAATCCTCATTTGCAAATTCTTCATCAAGAATTGTGAGGTCTGGATTAGCTTTAACAAATGCTAAAGCAGGCTGTTCATCAATAACAACAGCATCAGCTTTACCCTGCTTTATAGCCTGTATAGCATCAGAACCTTTGTTGTATCTTGATACGGTTGTGCCAGAACCGTCAGTTTCGTAATCGCTTACGAGAGTATCACCAGTTGTTCCTAACTGAACACCGATAGTCTTGCCTGTAAGATCATCTACAGAGAATACAGTGTTCTTAATCTTCTTGCCCTGGCATGAGGTAAGAAGAACAGAAGAGAACAAAAGAGTGAGGGTCGCAAAAACCAGAAGGAATCTCGACCTGTTCTTTTTAAAATTCATTAGTAACTCCTTTCCGTGCGAACTGAGATGTATACGGACGCTACAAAGCGAATATATTTAGCTGCGGAGCACGCTTTCGCTTCTTGTCGCTAGCAACCGCAGCTAAATATATTCACTTCGTAGCTGTGTATACAACAGCTCAATATAATATATTTTATTAATTATACACGCATAGTAGGGGGATTAGCAATTAAAATATTTGCGATGGAAGAAATTGTGGAGCGTGGCTGGATTGGACGTTGAAGCAGAGGGAAGGCATGCGGAAGTCCAAAAGGAGCGATATTGCGTGGAGGATTGGACGTTGAGGTAGTGGAAGTCACGGAGGAAGTCCAAAAGGAACGGGAAAGAGCGGAGGATTGGACGTTGAAGTGGAGGGAAGGCGAGTTGAAGTCCAAAAGGAGCGATTAAGAGCGGCGGATTGGACGTTGAAGTGGAGGAAAGGCATGCGGAGGTCCAAAAGGGACGAGAAAGCGTGGAGGATTGGACGTTGAAGTAGTGGAAACCACGGAGGAAGTCCAAAAGGAGCGAATAAAATGTACCCCATATAGTGGACACGCATACACGAAATTATTTACCTAAAATTCTGGAGGTTCCCATCTTGGAAACACAGACACCGTATCCTTATACCTAAACTATTTAATTCTTTATGGCTGAACCAGTTTTGACACATGAAAAAAACACAATAGTTTTAGGAAGACCAATACTGTGATATATTTATATTAACTTTATTGGAGGTTTATCATGTCTACAAAAAAGAGATTCACAGAAGAACAGATGCAGATACTTATGGCAAATCCATATGTAAAGAATGTTACACCAGCTAAGATTACCTATTCTCTTGAGTTTAAACAAAAAGCAATAGCTCAGGCAGAAAGAGGCATGAAATCAGTTAAAATCTTTAATGAAGCGGGTCTGACTGATGACATTCTAGGGAAAAAACGTATTTATTCAGCAATGAAGACATTTAAGCGAGAGGCAAAATCACCTGAAGGATTAAAAGAATCAAAAGGAAAATCAAAAGAAGACAGGATAGCTGCTTTTGCAAAAGAAGATTTATCAAAAAAGCAGACAAATGCTGCAATAAAAGAACTTCAGGATAAGATAGTCCATCTTGAACAGATGATTGAGTTTCTAAAAAAAACGCAATTACCGCCCAGGAAATGAAAGCATGTGACATTTTTCCTTTGATTGAGCATCAGATAAATGCTGAAATGAATAGTCTTGAAGTGAAAGAATTATGTGAAGCAGCAGGGGTTTCACGTTCTGGTTATTATAACTGGCTGCGAAGAAGAGAACAGCGTAATCAACGTGAAATTAAGGATAAAAAGGACTTTGAACTTATACTGGAAGCCTATAAATATCGTGGCTATGACAAGGGCGCAAGAGGAATTCACATGAGACTGCTGCATATGGGAATCCGCATGAATGTAAAGAAAATACGCCGCCTGATGAAAAAATATGAACTGTTGTGTCCTATAAGGGCAGCAAATCCATACCGAAGAATAGCAAAAGCAATAAGAACAAATGCAGTTGCAGACAACAGGGTAAAGCGTGAGTTCAGAAAGCATGGAGCAAGAAAGATACTGTTAACAGACATAACATACATACCATTTAAGGATAAATTCTGCTATTTATCAGTTATAAAAGATGCATATACAGAACAGGTATTATCTTATGTATTAAGTGAATCATTAGAAGTTGATTTTGTACTAGAAACAGTAAGGAATCTGATAAAAAATCATGGTGATACATTAAAAACAGATGCAATTATTCATAGTGATCAGGGATGTCATTACACAAGCGTTAGTTTTCGTGAGCTTATATCTGATTATAACTTACGACAATCAATGTCAAGAAAAGGAAACTGTTGGGATAATGCACCGCAGGAAAGCTTTTTCGGCCACATGAAAGATGAGTTAAAGATAAAAAAGAAGAAATGGGAGAATTATAATGAAATCAAACAGGCAATAGATGATTGGATAGATTATTACAACAATGATAGAGGACAATGGCTATTAAAAAAGATGTCACCAAATGAATTCTATCAGTACACAAAAACAGGAATAAATCCTTTATTGGCAGGATAAAAATTGGGTAAATAATTGTACCCGTCGTGTCCTTGAC
>CAVBPJ010000040.1:0-25366 GCA_963597265.1 Evtepia sp.
CCATATGTATGTTGATGTGAATGACTTCAATATATAGAAAGGGAATGTTTTTTATGAACCGATTTAAGCAGAGTTTTTCAAGATTTATGTATGGAAGATATGGCATGGACCAGCTTTCAAGATGTTTATCATATGTGGTTCTTGTTCTGATTATACTTACTTTCTTCTTAAGAAACAATGTGATATATA
Source organism: Evtepia sp. (assembly GCA_963597265.1). Classification (GTDB taxonomy): domain Bacteria; phylum Bacillota; class Clostridia; order Lachnospirales; family Lachnospiraceae; genus Lachnospira. Next base: position 190 of record CAVBPJ010000040.1, read on the forward strand.
CAGTAGCGCTTCTTGGCATTGTGTACATATATTTCAGAATGTTTTCGAGAAATATATCAAAACGAAGTGCTGAGAATCAGAAGTACATGAAGTTTCATTATAAGTTCATGAGTAAGTTTAATAAGATAAGGGCAAGAATCAAGGACAGCAAGACACATAAGATTTTCAAGTGTCCAAGCTGCGGACAGAAGATCAGAGTTCCTAAGGGAAAGGGCAGAATTAGTATTAAGTGTCCTAAGTGTCGTATCGAATTTATTAAGAAAACATGATATTAGAGTGAGTAACGGCTGGTGTGTATGCATCAGCCGTTTTCATGTTATGGCGGTTATGAGCATAGATATTATGTGAGCTTAACCGGAGTAGTATTCGTGAATCCGAGAATTGAAAATCTATTGCAGATTAGTGCAGAGACAAGTGAAGATATAAGGCAGCAGGTACCTGATATGGATGCCGGGTTTGATGATTCTGACAGAACATGGGAGATAATTATCAAGACGGCTGGGAGTCTTGACAGGATTAGAAGCATTTATACCAATGCAGAGTTTACACAGCTTCTGTGTGGATACTGGATTGTAAGGACAACTATTGGAAATATTGAAGCGCTTGCTACCGAACCGGAGATTATATTTATAGAAAAACCCAAGGCACTGTATTTTGAGCTGTATGCCGCAAAATCAGAAGCATGTGTGAATCTTGCTAAAGCTACAGAGACTCCATATGGAGGGGCGACTGGAAAGGGAGTTCTTGTGGCTGTGATTGATTCTGGCATAGATATCAGAAGCAGCGAATTTCTTGATGCATCAGGTAAGACGAGAATTAAGGCTTTATGGGACCAGACAAAAGATGTTACTTATACAACAGATGAGATTGACGGTATATTGGAGGATTACAGAGATGGCAATATCAGAACTCTTCCTGCAAGGGATACAACAGGACATGGGAATGAAGTTGCTGTGATAGCCTGCGGCAGGAGTGGAGTTGCCTCAGATTCTGATATTATGATTGTGAAGCTTGGCAACTCAAGAGGTGATGCATACATAAGGACAACGCAGCTTATGAGAGGGGTCGATTACTGCATAAGAAAAGCCATTGAATACGGTCAGCCGGTTGCGGTTAATATAAGTTATGGAGGAACCTATGGTAATCATGAGGGCAGCTCCATATTTGAAATGTTTATAGATGACTGTTGTTCAACGTACAGGTGCAGCATATGCATAGGAGCTGGTAATGAAGGCGAAGGCAGGACACATTACTCAGGGCAGCTTGTCAGTGGAAATGTGCTGGATGCAGAACTTGCAATAGGAGATTATGAGCCACAGATAAGTATACAGATATGGAAAAGAGCAATGGATGATGCGCGGATTGAACTTATTACGCCAACAGGGGAGCGGATAATTATAAGTGACAGAAATGCAGGCGTTGTGCATCAGGACATTAAGAATATGCGGGTAGTATCAAAGGCGTACGGACCGGGACCGTTTTATATGGGTGAAGAGATATATGCAGCCATAGTTGCAACAAGCGGATATATTACTTCAGGAATATGGAATATAAGATTTACAGCGTCCAATGTATTAGACGGCTTTTTTAATATGTGGCTTCCTCCGGTTTCAACATTAAGCAGTGCAACAGGATTCTTACGACCTTCGCCTGAGTACACATTTACAATACCGGGGACTTCGAGGCGGGCAATATGTGTTGGAGCTAATGGACGTGTTCCGGGGAGTGCAGCGGTATTTTCAGGGCGTGGAGTTAATGTAAGAAGTGGACTTATGCTGTATGCAAAGCCGGATATAACAGCTCCGGGAGTTAACATAAGGATTCCGGGCAGCCAGGAGAGGTTTGTTACAGGGACATCTTACGCAACTCCCATGGTTACAGGAGCAGCGGCAATGCTTATGGAGTGGGGAATAGTAAAAGGCAATGACCCGTATATGTATGGAGAAAAGGTTAAAGCGTACCTTATAAGCGGGGCAACAAGAGTCGGAGGAGTCTGGCCGGATTCAGCAAGAGGCTGGGGAGAACTGTGTGTTGCAGCAAGTATCCCTGACAAATAAATGCATTTAACACTTGAAATATATATAAACATTGTGGTAAAGTATGTTTAACATACAGTATTAATGTGTTAATAGAAATGAGGTTATATATATGAAGATTTCAACAAAGGGAAGATATGCCCTCAGGGTTATGATTGATCTCGCAGAGCATAATACAGGAGAATACATTCCGCTTATGGATATTGCCAAGAGACAGGATATTTCAGAGAAGTATCTTGAAGCAATTGTTGCAACATTAAGTAAGAATGATTTCCTTATTTCATTAAGAGGTAAGGGAGGCGGATATAAGCTTGCGCGTAATCCTGAGGATTATACAGTGCTTAGCATACTTCTTGTAACAGAAGGTTCGCTTGCACCAGTTGCCTGTCTTGAGAAGAAGCCTAACAGATGTCCTAAGGTGGCAGAGTGTAAGACATTACACATGTGGGAAGATTTCGAAAGACTGGTTAATGATTTCTTTGGAAACATTACTATCGCGGATTTAGTTAATTCTAATGTAGGAATAGACAGCTACATTATATAGTGAGCGTTAATGATAACGCATGGCTGCCTGATAATGTTCAGGCAGTTATATTTTTTCTTAAATAACCTATTGACATACTAGGTAAAAGGGTTTAATATATGAGCAAGTCAAAGGAGGAGCACATGAGTGGATTTAACACATCTCTTCTGCATGATGGCGTAGACGATTATCCTAATGGAGCAACACTTGTTCCGATATATCAGTCAAGCGCATTTAAGCATGAAAGTGCAGAAGAATTAGAGAGGATTTTTGACAACAAGGCGATGGGATTCTCATATACGAGAATCAACAATCCAACCATAGAAGCATTTGAGAAGAGAGTTACCAAGTTAGAAAAGGGATTTTCAAGTGTAGCGTGTTCTTCCGGTATGGCAGCAATATTCAATGCAATAGCCAATGTCGTAAGACAGGGGGATGAAATTGTTGCATCATGTGGATTGTATGGTGGAACAGTTGAACTGTTTGAGGATCTGGAAAGCTTTGGAATTACAGTTAAATATGTAGCTGATAATAAACCAGAGTGTTTCGAGGAGCTTATAACAGATAAGACAAGAGTTGTATTTGCAGAGACAATAGGTAATCCTAAGCTTGATGTAACAGATATTAAGGCAGTTGCTGATGTTGCACATGCACATGGAATTCCGCTTATAGTTGATAATACAGTATCAACACCATATCTTATACAGCCTATAACACTTGGTGCGGATGTGGTAGTTAATTCATCATCAAAGTACATTAATGGAAGCAGTGATGCAATAAGCGGAATACTTACTTTTAATGGAAAGTTCAAGTTTGATAAAGAAAAGTATCCGGGACTTAAACCATATTTGAAATTCGGTCCAATGGCATATATAATTAAACTTCGTAACGGATTATTCAGAAACACAGGCGGATGTCTTTCACCACAGAATGCATTTCTTAATAATCTGGGACTTGAGACATTAGGGCTTAGAATGGAGAGACACTGTTCTAATGCGTATGAACTTGCCAGATACTTAGACACATTTGAAGGAATTACAGTTAATTATCCGGGACTTGAAAGCAGTCCGTACCATGAAGTTGCTGATAAGCAGTTTACCAAAGGCTATGGTGCGATAATAACATTCAGGGTTGGAAGCAAGGAGAGAGCATTTAAGATAATTAATGCATTAAAGATTCCTAATATTGTTTCTAACATAGGAGATACCAAGACACTGGTTATCCACCCTGCTTCGACAATTGCACTTCATTTAAGCGACAAGGATAAGGAAGCTTCGGGAGTGTATGACGATCTGATAAGAGTCAGCGTAGGAATAGAGGATATAGATGATCTTAAGGAAGATTTCAGAGCAGCCTTAGAGTCTACTGATAATGAATAGTGCATGGCACGGAAATGAGGATATTATGGCAGAGAAAGTTGATTATGGAACACTTAAGAAGGGCGGATTCATGAGACAGAAGCAGAAGAATAACTTCTCACTTCGTCTTGCAGTTGTAGGAGGATATCTTACAGCCGAGAATCTTACCAAGATTGCTGAAGTTGCAGAAAAATATGGAGACGGACATGTCCATCTTACATCAAGACAGGGCGTTGAGATTCCATTTATTAAACTTAAAGATATAGATGCTGTTAAGGCAGAACTTGCAGAGGGCGGCTGCAGACCTGGTGTATGTGGTCCGAGAGTCCGTACAGTCACAGCCTGTCAGGGCAATACAATATGTCCTAGCGGTAACATAGATTCATATGACATTGCAGTTAAGTTAGACGAAAGATACTTCGGAAGAGAGCTTCCACACAAGTTCAAGTTCGGCGTTACAGGATGTCAGAACAACTGTCTTAAGGCAGAGGAGAATGATGTTGGTATCAAGGGTGCTGCTGATGTTAAGTGGATTGAAGACAAATGTATTGGCTGTGGCGTATGTGAGAAGGCCTGTCGTACAGGTGCAATCACAATGCAGGACGGCAAGGTTGCAGTTAATTATGACAAATGTAATTACTGCGGCAGATGTGCTAAATCCTGTCCAACAGATGCGTGGGACGCACCTTCTGCATATATCATTTCATTTGCAGGAACATTTGGTAATTCTATAAGCAAGGGTGAATCACCACTTCCGCTTATCAGAAGTGAAGAACAGTTATTCCGTGTCTGTGATGCGGCAATACAGTTCTTTGCAGACAACGCAAAGCCAAGTGAAAGATTTAAGTTTACACTCGACAGAGTTGGAAGAGAAGAATTCTATAAGAAGATTAAGGAGGCATACAATGGCTGATTTTGAAATTGATGATACAGTAGATATTACTGATGTGGTCTGCCCAACAACATTTGTTAAGGCAAAGGTAGCACTTGAGGAGTTAGATGATGGACAGATTCTTGCGGTCAGAATGAATGACGGTGAGCCTGTTCAGAATGTTCCAAGAAGTATTAAGGAAGAGGGACATCAGATATTAAAGCTTACAGCTAATGAGGATGGTACATATACTCTTATCGTAAGAAAGGTAGAAGACGAGGAATAAGGAAAGGAGGGCTTATGGCAGCCAGAGCTAATGCAGAGAATTTCGAAGAACTGGTTCTTAAGTCAGAACTTCCGGTTCTTGTGGATTTCTATTCAGATTCATGCATCCCATGCAAGATGATGGCAGGGGTTGTAGGAGACATCGAAGATGATTTTGAAGGAAAGCTTAATGTTTACAAGGTAAATGTCAACTTTGATGAAGAACTTGCTTCTAAATATGAAGTATTGGCAGCGCCTACATTTGTTGCATTTAACAAAGGTGCTGAGACAGGCAGAATTGCAGGAAAGACAACAAGAGACGCACTGCTTGGATTATTTGAAGGATTAAATTAATTAACAGGGAGGAATGTTATGAAGATTACAGTTGCAGGAAACAAGAAGGAATATGAAGATGGAATTACAGTAGCAGAGCTTATTGTTAAGGAGAATGTTGAGAATCCAGAATATGTAACAGTTACTGTTAATGATGATTTTGTTGAGAGAGATGATTTCGAGACAACAAAGTTAAATGAAGGCGATGCAGTTGAGTTCTTATATTTCATGGGAGGAGGAGCATACTAATGGCTTTTACTAATGAACAGCTTGAAAGGTATTCGCGCCACATTATCTTAAAGGAAGTTGGAGCTAAAGGTCAGAAGAAGCTTCTTAATGCGAGCGTGCTTATAATCGGTGCAGGCGGACTTGGTGCTCCTGCAGCTATGTATCTGGCAGCAGCCGGAGTTGGAACAATCGGTATCGTTGATGCTGATGAAGTTGATTTATCTAATCTTCAGAGACAGATTATCCATTCAACAGCAGATATTGGCAAGGCTAAGGTTAAATCTGCTAAAGAAACAATGGAAGCAATCAACCCTGATGTAACAGTTAAGACTTACAGAGAATTCGTTACATCTGAAAATGTTATGGATCTTATCAAGGATTATGATTTCATCATTGATGGAACAGATAATTTCCCAGCAAAGTTCCTTATTAACGACGCATGTGTTATGGCTGGAAAGCCTTTCTCTCATGCAGGTATCATAAGATTCAAGGGTCAGCTTATGACTTATGTACCAGGAGAAGGACCATGCTACAGATGTGTATTCAAGAACCCACCACCAAAGGATGCAGTTCCTACATGTAAGCAGGCAGGCGTTATCGGAGCAATGGGCGGTGTTATCGGAAGCCTTCAGGCAATGGAAGCTATCAAGTACATCATTGGCAAGGGTGATCTTCTTACAGGAAGACTTCTTACATATGATGCTTTAAAGATGGAATTCCATACAATTAAGCTTCCAAAGGATCATCATTGTGCTATATGTGGTGATAATCCTACAATTCATGAGCTTATTGATTATGAACAGGCTGAATGTGATATGCATAAGTAGGAGATATATATATCAAGGCAGAATAATGGGATAATCATATGCAGGCACGCTTTCGCTACTTGTCGTTCACAGCGGTACTAAGCTCGCCAACGCCTTTGGCGTTAGCTTGCTAAGTGCCGGTGACTCCAAAGTGCGCTGCACATGATTATCTCATTATTCTGCTTATATGTTTTCTCTACCGGTGGGTGTGCGGAACCTTTAAGTATATAAAGTAATTAATATTATATAGGACTTGTTTAGGAGGAGATTTAGCATGGTTGTTCGAATGAAAAAATCTGATTATGATGCAGTTGTGCAATATTGTTTATCAGGGCTTCCTAATGAATCCTGCGGGCTTATTTCGGGATTTGTTGATGGTGATGTTAAGTCTATTGAAAAAGTGTATTTTCTTACTAATCTTGATAATAATAATGTGCATTTTACTATGGATCCTAAAGAACAGTTTGCTGCAGTCAAGGATGCAAGAAGTCTTGGCTTGACAATGCTTGGTAATTTCCATTCTCACCCGGAGACTCCTTCAAGACCTTCTGAGGAAGATAAAAGACTTGCATATGATTCAACTGCGGTATATATGATTATGTCGCTTATGGATAACGACAATCCTGTGTTTAAGGCATTTGGCGTTGATAAGGATAAGAATGTTACTGAACATGTGCTGGAGATTGTGTAATACGTAAATAATGTTGCCTACCACTGGCGACTGATAAATGAATGGTTCGAAAATAATGTTCGCTCACCATTGGCGACTGATAAATGATTGGCTTGAAAATTACCTCTTCGCTTAATATTAAGTGAAGAGGTTTGTTTTTTATAATTATCTGTTATTAAGAGCCTCTTCAGCCTTAGAATAATCTTCCTCTGAATATTTAGTAAGAATCTGTTCTTTAGTAAGCCCTAATTCAATCATTGTAATAATAGCAGTCTGGCGTTCTTTTTGTTCGCCCTTCTGAACCCATTCATTTTCCATCTCTTCAACACATTTCCACACGGTAGCTTCACCTCCATCGTCTGATTCCTTAAATATATCTGATAACTTGGAAAATCCAGTTATTGTGGTTACCAGATTGATGATTTCGTTATCTATATATTTGTTAGAGTATTCTTTAGACAAAGCTGTAAGATTCTTGGTATATATCTTCTGCGTAATGTCAAATACATCTCTAACATCTTCATTATAAAATTGATAACGTCCTGAATCAAGTATCTGTACAAGATTTATCTTGTAGTCAGAAAAGAAAGGACAGAGTTCTTCGGGGATGTCTGTCATCATATCAGATAACCTTATTGGACCGTCCCATGGGGATTCGCCGTAGTAGAATATGAGTGTAATGATTGGATGAATCTTGTCTGATCTGTTCATGCCGGATAGAAAACTTTTGTCGGAATCAAAGTCGTTTTCTGCTTTGTGCATGTTACGGAATTCATTACATTCTTTAAGATAACCAAGTCCGTCATAAAGCAAGGCTCTTACAGGCATGGCATAATGTGGATTGGTCTGAAGTTCAAGTCCCAGAATGGTGAATTCTATGCCATTGTAGAACTTTTTGATAATGTCTCTTGTCCTTACAAGAGATTCATTGTAATCATTGAATTGAATAATACCAGAAACATCCGTATCCATCTCAGTGAGTTCATCAGGATTAATAACCTGCCTGCCGTTAAATGCTACGGCATTAAAAAGGTCTGCAAAACGTTCATTATTACGCCAGAAGGTTTTCATGGCTGTATCTGGTTTATCAATCTTTTTTCTTGAATTGTTTCTTCTCATAAATCGCCTTTCTTAAATGTATAATGATGCACCATCTATAATATACTAAAAAGAATAATATACAAATACTAATATGTCAAGACGATAAATATAAAATAAATATAAAGAATATATATACATTTCACGCAGTATTAACAACAGTTGGGGAAGGAAATGGTTATACGCTGTAATTTAATGTTATAATCCCAAAGAAGAGCAGATGATTCATATGATGAGTCATTATTAAAACAGCTTTCTCCGTAATATTGATATACATAAAGAGCAGGAGCATGTTACCTTCCCTCCCAATAAGGTAACATGCTCCTGCTTATTTGTTATTATTATCAGGATATAGTAGCAATTTACCGTCTTTTAATGCTATAATTTAACACATAAAAATGTGGTACTAAGGAGTAAATATGCTTGATGTTGCAATAATTGATGATGATATTGAGTCTATTAAGGCGATAAAGAACATTCTTTCCAGTATTAAGATAGTGGATTTTATTGAGGAATATCAGTCGTTTGAGGCTTTTTTTGAAGCCGCAGACGGGGATAACCATTATGATGTGATACTGCTTGATATACAGTTTAATAAACCACAGGAGAATGGCATAGATTACGCAAAGAAACTGTTTACAGCATACCCACATCTTAAGATAGTGTTTATAAGTGGTTTTGTGAGGGAATATGTAAGTGAAGTATTTATTCCAAGAATTAATCTGGCAGGATTTATAGAGAAGCCTGTAGACAGAAGTATACTGGAACGGACGCTTGAAAAGATACAGAATGATAATGAGACAAGACAAAGAGAGATAATTAAAGTTAATTCTAATGGAAGAACAGTAATAATACCGTTAAGTGATATTAAATATATAGAAAGCGATGGACATTATATTAATATTTATATGTCAGGCAGTGAATTAAGGCAGTTTAACAGTCTTAATGATATAGCAAAGAAACTTCCGGCATATTTTAAAAGGTGTCATAGAAGTTTTATTGTAAATATGAATTGTATAAAAGAAATTGGCAATAACAGCATAATTATTGATGATATCGATAACACACAGATACCGGTAAGCAGGGTCCTTTATAATGCATTTCGTAAGGATTTCTTTGAATATATGGGGGACAAATGATGAAAGATATAGGATTTTGGATTGCAGCGGTTATATTAACCAAGGTTGTATATTATTACGCGGTAAGAACAATACATAAGGATTATAGTAAGTCAAAGACAGTGAAAATGGCAGCTGCGATTATATGTGTGAGCCTGATTGCAGACGCAGCAGCATTTCTGGTTAAGAATTACAGGATGTATCTGTTGATAGATATCAGCGTTCAGTTTGTAATTGTGTATATCTGGTCAATGATAAGAATCCGCGTGTTTTCAAGAATGGAGACAGCCTTAAGGATAATAGCCATGATGTTTCCTATATTGCTGACGGGATTTGTACAGTATTACAGCGATAACAATAATGTGATGCTTGAGGGACTGTTTGTAACAGCGGGAGCACTTGTATCGCTGCTGATGTATAATTATGCATTTGGTCTTATGCCAAAGGTACAGCAGGATAATGAGCTTGAAGCAAAGAGACATCAGGTAGAGATTCTTCAGGAACATGAACAGCAGTTATCAGACAATTATAAGGAATATCAGGAATTTCTGCTTAATTATCATAAGCATCTTAGCCAGATTGGTGACAGTGAGAACAGGCTGGCTGCAATGAACACGGTACTTGATGAGATTACAGATGATTTAAAGAATCTTAAGACTAAGAAATACTGTGCCAATACAATAGTTAATGTAATACTTAACCAGACAGCAAGACGTTGTAAGGATGCTGGAATTACATTTAGTGCAAATGTTAATTTACCAATGGAGATTGGAATCAATGATATTCATCTTTGCAGCATTTTCAATAATCTGATTAATAATGCCGTTAAAGCTAATGAATATGTTTCGCAGGACAGATTTATTACAATTAACTGTTCACTGACAGGTAATTATATGCGTGTAAATGTTGATAATTCATTCAATGCGGGACATAAGCGTGAAAAACGCAGAGGCTATGGAATGATTATATTAAAGGATATTGCATCTGCGTATGATGGACAATATTCTGTGAAGAGAAAAAAGAATGTTTTCAGCTCGTCATTTATTGCTAAAGTGAATACTGATTTTGCTATAAAGGAGGCGGTATAATATGATTACATGGATTAATTATGCAATATATCTTGTTATATCATTCGTGAATATCGGAATGTATTATCTGCTTCTTACACCAAAGAAGAGTGTTATCCGTGCAACGGCAATCAGTTTTATAGTACTGCTGCCATTCACTTATTTTAAATTCTTTTCTCTGACAAGTTCATCAACAGATATCATACTTTCGCTCATTAATAATGTGATTATGATAGTGCTTGCAAAGCTTATGGTGAAAGAGAATATAGTCAGATGTTTAATTGCGTGGTTCATGACACTTCTTGTGTTTATGAGTTCAAGCGCAATATGGGCATTATTCCCGGTTGCACAGCATGATGTAACTTCAATCATGGTAACGGTAATCTATCTGTGTAATGTACCATATCTGCTGATTGTGTACTCTATAGTGTATAAGATATACAAGAAAACTAATGCATCATATTCCGGTAAATCAGGCATGGTGCTGCTTGCAAGTATATGTATATTTGCATTACTGGAACCGTATGTTATAGACCAGTCGGATGTGTATTATGGAATTGACAATTCGACTATAGGAATTGCTGTATGTGTGTTCATTGGATTACAGCCATTTGTTGCAATGCTGATTAATGAGCTTATTGTTCATAATGAGATGTATAAGCATGAAAGACAGATGATAGAACACGAACTGGAGAATGAAAAGCAGTATCTTGAAAGCATAATGGAGCAGGGAGATTCCCTTGCCAAGATACGCCATGATATAGCTGATCAGGTATTTGTCATCAGGAATATTGCACAGGATGAGCCTGAGAGAGCATATACAATGATGCAGGAGCTTGAAAAAAAGATATCGCAAGAACTAAAATATGCAATTCACGCAGAATAAGCTGCATTTGGGGAAGGTTTGCACCAAATGCGGATATAATCTGTTACAATACAGAAGAATTCATCTGACACATGTCTGAACCATGTGTAGAGAAAATGATTTCATAAAAGATATACATAGCGGACAGGGGAATGTTACCAGTTGTGATGGAACATTCCCCTGTTTGTTATTTATATGAATGATTTATTCTGGCGCATTTTCAAGCAGAGCAGGCAGAGAGTAGTTCATCACAACATAGAAATAGTCGAGCATGGTTTTTCTGTCACAATGTGCAGACGGGTGGTCGGGTGAATTAGAATTCTTGAACAGATTAATAACCATTCCGGCGACTGCCTCTGTATAGAAATCAACTACGAAAGCCCTGAAATTATCAGTGATTGTAATGTTATGGTTAATCTCATAATCATCAATAATCTTTCCAACAATACCAACGAAATCATTATAGAAGAAACGCTTTAATTCATCTCTTCCAACGGAATCATATATGCAGTTGAGAAAGTAGGCATTCTTTTCAACATAGTCCATGACAAAATTAAATGCCTGTTCATAATCACTAATCAGGTCAAATTGTTTGACAACTTCAATAGCTTCCTGTTCAAGCATCCATTTTAACAATCCATATATATCTTCAAAATGATAATAAAAAGTCTTTCTGTTAAGGTTGCAGTCTTTGATAAGCTCGCTGACTGTGATTTTTGAAAATGCTTTGTGCTTCATTATTTCTTTTAATGACGAGCAGAGCATTAATTTAGTCTGTAAAGATGATTCTTCATGTGTCATATCTATATCTCCTATCGTAAATGTTTGTATTGTTCCTGAATATATTATACATTTGTCCATCAAATTGACAAATGTTTTTGTGCCACATTTGACCATCAAACATGCTGATTTGTGTATTTTTACACAAATCACACGATTTGTCCATAGAATTTGCCCCACACTTATCCGTATAATCACCATGCAAAGAGAAAGAAACATTAAAACAGATGGAAAGGAAGGATGGTATGAAGAAGTTTTATACATGGGTAGTTAATCATACGAAACTTGTGATTGCCGTATTTACAGCAGCATTTATCGTATGTGCAGTGTGCTGGCAGTTCGTGGCAGTAGACTACGATATGAATGATTATCTGCCGGAGGACAGTGCTTCAACAGTGGCACTTGATCTTATGGATGAGGAATTTGACGGAGGAGTGCCTAATGCGAGAGTTATGGTCAAAAATGTGACTATACCGGAGGCACTTGAGTACAAAGAAAAAATTGCAGCGGTAGACGGAGTTACAGATGTCACATGGCTTGATGATGTACAGTCTGCTGATATTCCGATTGAGACAATGGATTCTGACACATTAGAAACCTATTATGTTGATAACAATGCACTGTTTTCCGTAACAATAGAGGAAGAGAAAACAACAGAAGCAGTAAGTGATATAAGAGACATAATCGGTGAAGACAATGCGATGACAGGAAGTGCGGTATCGACAGCGGTTGCGACAGAAAGTACAGTAAGCGAGATTTCACATATTTCAGGAATAGCAGTAGCATTTGTAATATTTGTGCTGATACTTACAACCACTTCATGGTTTGAGCCGGTAGTCGTAATGGTAGGACTTGGAGTTGCGATTGTTATAAATGCGGGTTCTAACCTGATATTCGGTGAGATTTCATTTGTAACTAATGCAGCCGGAACGATATTGCAGCTTGCCGTTTCAATGGATTACTCAGTATTCCTGATTCACAGATTCACAGAATGCAGACGCGAGACAGACAATCCTAAAGAAGCAATGGTTAATGCACTTACAATGTCCACATCTTCAATATTATCAAGTGGACTTACAACAGTAATCGGTTTCCTTGCATTGTGCCTGATGCAGTTCCAGATTGGACCTGACCTTGGAAGGGCGCTTGCCAAAGGAATTGCAATAAGTCTTATTACAGTATTTACATTCATGCCATGCTTAATACTTTCAACATACGAATGGCTTGATAAGTTACAGCACAGACCATTCGTGCCATCATTTGGCGGATTCGGGAAAGTAGTATTAAGAGTTATGATTCCGGTTATGGTTATATTTGCAATAGCGATTGTTCCATCATATCTGGCGTCTAATTCAAACAGCTTCTATTATGGTGCTTCTAAGATATTTAATGAAAAGACCAAGACAGGAGCTGATACAGCAGAGATTGAAGATATATTCGGAAAGAGCGACACATATGTGCTTATGGTTCCTAACAGGGACAGAGCAACACAGAAGGAATTATCAGACGCATTACACGATATTCCGGAGGTAAAGAGTATTATTTCATATGTTGATACTGTAGGAATGGAGATACCGGAGAGTTATCTTGACGAAGATATATATTCAAAGCTGTGTTCAGAGAATTATACGAGAATGGTATTAACGGTTGACACAGAATTTGAAGGTGATGAAACATTTGCACTTGTAGAAAATGTGAGAGATACAGCGCAGGAATATTTCCCAGACGAGTGGTATCTGGCAGGTCAGGGAATATCAACATATGACCTGATGGATACAGTAACTAAGGATATGGTCAAGGTTAATCTTGTAGCGATTGCGGCAGTATTCATAGTACTTCTGTTCACGCTGAAGTCAATAACACTTCCGGTACTTCTTGTGCTTGCAATAGAGACAGCTATATGGATAAATCTTTCAATTCCATATTTCGCAGACCAGAGAATATTCTACATTGCGTACCTGATTATCAGTTCAATCCAGCTCGGAGCAACGGTGGATTACGCAATACTTATGACAGAAAGATACAAGGAATTAAGACAGCAGTACAACAAGAAGGACGCAATAGTAAATACGCTGTCAGCAGTAACAGTTTCAATACTTACATCAGGAAGCGCCCTTACAGTAGTAGGATTCCTCTTAGGAGCAATCTCAACACACGGCTTGCTTTCACAGCTTGGTTACTTCCTCGGAAAAGGAACATTGTGTTCATTATTCATAGTGCTTTTTGCACTGCCGGGAATGTTGTACACATTTGACAGAACATTTATCAAGAAAGGAAAGGTAAAGAAATATGAATAAACAGAGATTATTAGCAGGCACACTCGCATTTACAATAGTAGTCGGAAGTACAGCGGTTTCAGGTGTAAATGTGTACGCAGCCACACAGGATAACAGCAAGGAAGAAGTTGTATATATCATGACAGATGCTAGCGGATGCACTGAGAATGTCAATGTTGTTAATATATTTGGCAAGGGAAACATTACAGATTACGGCAGCTACAGCTCAGTAAAAATGCTTAATACCAACGATTCTATTAATAAGAATGGAGATACAATCACATTTTCAACAGACAAGGATAAGGTATATTATCAGGGAACTATGGAAAATGTGCAGATTCCATGGAATATAACATTTACTTATACACTTGATGGAAAGACTATTAAGCCGGAGGAGCTTGCTGGTAAGTCAGGTGCTTTAAAGATTAATATTAAGATTGAGAAGAATGACCGCTGTACAACTGATTTCTATGACAGCTATGCTTTGCAGGCTGCACTTACACTTGACACTGACAAATGTAAGAACATACAGGCAGATGGTGCAACTCTTGCCAATGTCGGCTCAGATAAGCAGATAAGTTACACAATTCTTCCAGGCAAGGGACTTGACGCACAGATAAGTGCAGATGTAACTGATTTCGAGATGGACGCTGTTTCAATCAATGGCGTTAAGTTAAACTTAAATGTTGATATTGATGATGAAGAACTTATGGATAAGGTAAGAGAAATCACTGATGCAGCAAAGAGCATTAATGATGGTGCGTCAGCAGTATCAGAAGGAAGCAGTGCGTTAAAGGAAGCAGGAGGAAGCCTTGCAGATGGAGCAAAAACATTGGATTCAGGAGTTGCAGATTTAGACAGTGGAATTAATTCACTTAATACCGGAGTGCTTGCAATGCAGGAAGGTCTTAACACACTTAATTCCAAGTCTGGCGACCTTACAGGTGGTTCAGCACAGATGTATGGTGCTTTAAAGACACTTCAGTCAGAGCTTGCAAATGTGTCTATGTCTACAGAGCAGCTTTCACAGCTTACAGAAAGTTCAGCAGCAATCAAGAGCGGAATTGCAGATATATACAGTGGAGCAACAGCACTTAAGCAGAGCATATCATATGACAGCTATAAAGCAGCAATGAAGAGCAATGGTCTTGATATTGACCAGCTTTCAGCAGGAAATACACAGACAATTAATACTCTTAGTGCCCAGATTCAGTCTCTTAGTGCAGCACTTGCACAGATAAAGCAGATTCCGGGATATGAGAATAATGAAGAACTTGTTAAGCAGGCGGCAGAGCTTGAAGCACAGATTGACAGCTTAAGTACAATAGTTACGTTACTTAGTGGTAACAATGCAGCAATTATGGGAACTGAGCAGTACTATAACGCAGTATATGCAGGTGCTGATGAACTTGTAAACGGTATCGCAAAGTTACAGGAGAATTATGAGAACTTCGACAAGGCAATCGTTAATCTTGCTAATTCACTTATTGATCTTTCTGTAAATGTATCGAAATTAGGAGCTGCAGTTACACAGCTTACAGAAAGCTACGGACAGCTTGATGGTGGAATTAATGAATATACAGACGGAGTTGCAGCAATTGTTGCGGCATATTCCCAGATAGCTGACGGAACATGTTCACTTGTTTCAGGAAGCAAGGCACTGGCAGCAGGTTCAGATACATTAAAGCAGGGAACAGCTGATATGTATTCAGGAATCACATCGCTTGATGACGGTGCAAAGCAGTTAAATGACGGAACAAAGGAATTCTACGAACAGACAGATGGAATGGACACTAAGATAGAAGATACTGTTAATGAAATGCTTGATTCAATATCAGGCGGGGATTCAGAGATTGTATCCTTCGTATCAGACAAGAACACAGACGTCAAGGCTGTCCAGTTCGTAATAAAGACTGCTGCTATACAGAAGCAGGAGGTTACAACAGATACAACAGAGACAGCTAAGAAACTGAATTTCTGGCAGAAGCTGCTTAAGCTGTTCGGATTATATAAAGAGTAATAAATAAAAAATGTGGTGCCATATCGATTAAGATGTGACACCACATTTGTATTATACATGGAATATCTCAACAAGGAATATCATAGCAAGTCCGTAATAAGTTACAACGGCAACAAGATCGTTCACAGTTGTAATAAGCGGACCTGATGCAACAGCAGGGTCAATGTGAATCTTGTGGAAGAACATTGGAATAATAGTTCCCACAAGGCTTGATACAACCATCGCAACAATAAGAGACAGTCCTACACAGCCAGATATTAAAAATGCTGACATCCACGCATATTTCTTGAATATATGAATGTAAACACCTAAGAATACAAGTGCCATAATTCCAAGGCTTGCACCATTGAGAAAACCAATCTTCATCTCTTTGAAAAGAAGAGATAACTTCTTCTTGGCACTTAAAGTTTCATCCATAAGTACACGGATTGTTACAGCAAGTGACTGTGTTCCGACATTACCAGCCATGTCAAGAACGAGAGACTGGAAGCATATTACAATCGGAAGAACAGCAACTACAGATTCAAATATTCCTACAACTGATGAAACTGCCATTCCAAGAAACAGCAGTATAATAAGCCAAGGCAGACGCTTTTTAATGCTGACAAGTGTTGGCTCGCTTAAATCGTCCTCAGAAGTAAGACCGGCAAGCTTTGCATAGTCATCACCCATCGCATCGTCAACGAGTTCAACGATATCCGTTGCAGTAAGAATACCGCATATCTTGCCATCATCGGTAAGTACTGGAATAGAATCTTCCTCGTAATCAGCAATCTTATCAATACATTCACTGATATTCTCGTGTTCATATACATATGGATAAGAGCTGCTTATTATGTCGGCAAGATTATCATTCTGCCTCGCAATAATTAAATCCTTTAAGTCGATTGCACCGGCAAACTTATCAGCACTGTTAACCACATATATAGTTGATATATTGTCATGTTCGCCAGCCTGCTTAACAAGGGCGCTCATGGCTTCTCTTATAGTAAGGTTATCTGGTATGCATACGAAATTGTTAGTCATGCAGCTACCAATCTCATCATCTTCATAAGAAAGAAGCTTCTGTACATCTTCCTTTGCATCAGCATCCAGATGCTCGACAATTTCATTCTTCTTAGATTCTGTCAGATCATCAAGTACATCAACAGCATCATCAGAATCCATGTAAGAGACAACTCTTGCAGCTTTCTCTATAGATAATTCTTCAAGATAATCCCTTGCATCTTCAAGATAAGAGAAAATCTCAGCAATCATATGATCATCAAGTACATTATAAATGTTCTGTCTTTCAGCAGGTGTAAGAAGAGTGATTGCTTCAGCAATATCTTTCTCATGATACTTAGAAAGTGTCTTGATTAACTTCTGTGAATTCTTAGATGACTTGAAAATCTTAACAAGTTCTTTTACATAATCTTTCTTTGGAAATAATACTTTGTTCATTGTGACCTCCTTCTTGCCTCACTTGGGCATAAAAATACATCGCCGCAGATGATTGTGATAGTAAGGATCCTCTGATGCGATGTATAAAAGGCACAATTTATTAGAATGTGGTTATGAGATTCTCACAGACAGCCACATTCCGAGCCTACAACTATAGTATACACCGCAGTTCTTACTTCGTCCTATACGATCGCAACTATCCATGAAAATCCACCTCCGTTCATAATCAGAATTTTTTTACGGGCTGATTGTATCACAATATTTTTTAAAAAACAACAAAAATGTGTTACAATATTTTAAAATTTTATACAATAATTTTGCACAGCATTTTAAATATTATTCATGGCAGGTATGATACAATAAGTATATGTAATTAAGACTATGATTGGTCTATGGAATTAGAGATATTAAGGTATGAAATTAGCAATATTAATATACGAAATTAGAAATATTAACATATGGAATTAACAATATTAGGGGGAATGATATGACATTACAACAGTTAAGATACATTGTTATGGTTGCAGAGACAGGCACTATTACTGAAGCGGCAGGGAAATTATATATTTCACAGCCAAGCCTTACTAATGCAATTCATGAGCTTGAGAAAGAGATGAATATTACAATATTCAACAGAACTAATAAGGGAATAAGCGTATCTAAGGAGGGAGAGGATTTTCTTTCATACGCAAGACAGATACTTGAGCAGACATCTATTCTTGAGGACAAATATAAGGGCGGCAATGGCGGAAAGAAGCAGTACTGCGTATCAACACAGCATTATTCATTTGCAGTCAATGCATTTGTTGACCTTATAAAGCAGTTCGGACAGGACGAGTATGATTTCAGCTTAAGAGAAACACAGACTTATGAGATTATCGAAGACGTTGCAAGGTTAAGAAGCGAGATAGGAATACTGTTCATTAATGATTTTAATGAGGCTGTTATCAGAAAGATTTTAAAGTCATATGAACTAGAATTTCATGAGCTTTTTACTGCCAAGCCGCATGTTTTCATAAGCAGAAAGCATCCGCTTGCAGAGTGCAGCGTCATTCATAACGAGCAGTTGGAGGAATATCCGTATCTGTCATTTGAGCAGGGAGAGCATAATTCGTTTTACTTCTCAGAGGAGATATTCTCAGAGACAGCAAGAAAAAAGAACATAAGAGTCCGTGACAGGGCGACACTGTTTAACCTTCTGATAGGTCTTAACGGCTACACGGTAAGCAGCGGTATTATTGACAAGAAGCTCAATGGCAAAGACATTATAGCAGTACCGCTTGCCGATGAATCAGACATGCATATTGGTTACATAACTCACAAGAAGGGTATGATTAGCAGGCTTGGAAGCACATACCTTGAGGCTATAAAGAAGTATCTTAAGTGATTACTGAGATTGGTGTGCCAATTGGCGAACCAGCGAGGTGGATTGGACGTTGAAGCGGAGGGAAGTCACGAAGGACGTCCATACGGGAAGAGAAAACGAGGCAGATTGGACGTTGAAGCGGAGGAAGTCACGGAGGAAGTCCAAACGGGAAGAGAAAACGAGGCAGATTGGACGTTGAAGCAGAGTAAGTCACGGAAGAAGTCCAAACGGGAAGAGAAAACGAGGTGGATTGGACGTTGAAGCAGAGTAAGCCACGGAGGAAGTCCAAACGGGAAGAGAAAACGAGGCAGATTGGACGTTGAAGCGGAGGAAGTCACGGAGAAAGTCCATACGGAATGAAAACGAACGCATATCAAAAAGGAGATGTCGCAACCAGTGACATCTCCTTAAATTATGCTCCGCAGTAATCAGTATTACCCCATAGCAAGCTAGAAGTCCTACACTCCGCTATAAGCACTATATCCGCCATCAACAGGTAACACTATACCATTGACAAAGCCGGCAGTTTCATCGCTTGCAAGGAAAAGTGCAGCACCAATAAGTTCTTCTGGATTACCAAAGCGACCCATAGGTGTTCCGGCAACAATCTTTCTGGCACGGTCAGTGTATGTGCCATCAGCGTTGAATAAAAGATCGTGATTCTGCTCAGCAGCGTAGAATCCTGGAGCGATTGCATTGCAGCGGATACCACTTTCGCCAAAATGTACAGCAAGCCACTGTGTAAGATTAAGAATTGCACTCTTGGCATTGCCATAAGCCATAACCTTGGTAAGAGGAAGAATAGAAGTTACAGAAGCAATATTGATAATGCTGCCGCTTCTCTTTTCAACCATATCCTTAGTAAATACCTGAATAGGAAGAAGAGTTCCCATATAATTAAGGTCCATAACATCACGGATTCTGTCTTCATTAAGATTCCAGAAAGAATAGTCAGAATCAGATTTGTCCTTCTTTAACATTTCGATAGATGTAATTGCACCAGGCTGGTTACCACCTGCGCCATTAATAAGAATGTCGCAGCTTCCGAGTTCATTCTTAATAGTTTCATAAGCAGCTGTAAGTTCATCTTTATTAATTACATTGCAGCTGTAGCCTTTAATAGTAACGTCTTTGTTATATTCATTGAGAGCATCTTTAGTAAGCTTCTCAGAAACAGAAGCAAGCTTTTCTTTGTTACGTCCGATTATTGCAACTTTAGCTCCAGATACGGCAAGTCCGTAAGCCATAGCTGAGCAGAGAGTTCCGCTGCCTCCGGTAACAATAGCAGTTTTACCTGAAAGATTAATATTAAACGGTACTTTCATAAATCCTCCTTGTTTTGCGAAGCAAAATCCGAACCCTTTGGTGAGGAGAGGATTTTGCCTCCCATTATTATATAATTTCGAGGTGAGTATAACAATTTTTACCCGCGATATCAACAACCTGTTATGCTTTATATCTGAATCTTTTAATAAAACTCCACACAATATTAACAACAAGCCAGCCGGTTCCGGTCGCAAGAGCAACTCCGGCAAGGTGCATGTCAGAAAACAGCAGAAATGAAATCACAACACGCAGCGTAATCTGCAATAGAGAACCGATGAGGGTAATAAGAACTTTTCCGCGACCATTGAAGTAGCCTGTAAATGTTCCACCAGTGAAACACAGCGGATAAAACAGAGCAATAATTTTAAGATAAATGTCCGAATTATTCAATGCGTATGTGTCGGAACTTCCAAGCATCAGTGCGGAAGTAATGCGTGAACCGGTAAACAGAAAAACAGCACATATAATTCCAAGAATGGCGGTACATCTAAGACTTGCCACAAATGTTTTATTCATTCTTTCTGTTTTGCCAGCACCGTAACTCTGTCCCACAATAACAGAAGTTGCGGCAGAGCCGCTGTCGCCAAATGAGTTGGCAAAGCCTTCAATTCGGGTGGCAGCAGTATAGGCAGAGATTACGGAAGTTCCGCCAGTGTTGACAACTCCCTGTACAAGAGCTTTTCCGATATATAAACCAGCCTGATGAAGAGCAGTTGCGGCACTGATACTCAGAGTATCGCTGACAGTCTTTTTACTTAAAGTACATTCCCTGCGTGAAAACAGAAATTCCCTGTGTGCGTGGGTAAGATAGAGAATACACAACACACATGACAGAAGCTGTGTAAATGCGGTTGCCTGTGCCGCACCTTTTATTCCTAAGCTACAGTGTCCGACCAATATAACATCTAGCACAAGATTGAATAAAACGGACATGGCAAGAATAATTAAGGCAGCAACAGTGTCACCGCACGAGCGCAGGGCAGCGGCGTACATGTTATATAAGAATGCTGCTGGCAGACTTAAGAATATCCAGAAAAGATATGTACAGGTATAGCCTTGAAGCTGGGCCGGAGTATGCATGAATGTAGTAATTCCATGCATGAATACAAGACCAGTCATACCTAGCAAGATTGAAAAAATCAGACCTGTTGCAAGAGCAGTAAAATGCTGTACATGAAGCATTTTGTAATTCTTCTGACCGTAATATCTAGCGAATAAAACAGACATTCCAGTACATGCACCAACAATCATGAAAAGAAAAAGATTCATGATAGTGCCTGCTATTCCTATTGCAGCGAATTCGTCCCTGCCTGCATATTGTCCAACAATAAACGCGTCAATGGTGTTGTAGAACTGCTGCAGAATGTTTCCAAGAATAAGTGGTATTGACAAATGCAGAAGCTGGATATAGATATTTCCATCGGTTAAATCTTTAGTTACATTATTGCTTTTCAAAGTTAATTCCTCGATTCCTCATATTGGGTAGCACCCTTGACATGAATATAGCACTGATTTATCCTTGAATAAATTGAAAGATAATCAATTAATGATTGAGTAAAATGCAAGGAAGATTACAATATGGATATACATTACTATGAAGAATTAATTACTGTTGTAGAGACAGGCAGCCTTACAGCGGCTGCAGAAAGGCTTGGATATACACTTTCGGGAATTAGCAGAAGCATGGCAGCACTTGAGAAAGAATTAGGATTCCAGCTTCTTTACAGAAATAAGAAAGGTATTATTCCAACTAAAGAGTGTGAGGCAATACTTCCATATGTGAAGGAACTGTTGGAATCATCAAAACATTTGTATCAAAAGGCAGCGTCAATTAAGGGAGTATATGAAGGCGAGATACATATTGGAACAGCATACAGACATTTTTACAGATGGTTAAGTGAGGTTACAGGACATTTCCACGAATTGAATCCGGGAGTGCATTTCAGAATATATAACGGAACAAGCACAGAATTTGCAGATAAATTAGAAAGACGAGAGATAGATTTTGCACTGATAAGTGAACGTGAGGGTAATCACGAATGGCACAAGATATGTGATGATGAATTAGTGGCACTGCTTCCGGTTAATCACAGGCTTGCGAAAAGAAAGAGCATACCTGTGGAAATATTTGCAAAAGAGCCATATGTTGCAACGTGTCCGGGACTTGATATCGACAGCGGACGGTTCTTTAAAGATTGTGGTATAACACCAGATACGCAGTTTTCATCAATGGATATACAGGCAACATATGCAATGGTAGACGCAGGAATGGGAATCAGCATTACCAATCAGATAAACAGTCTGAATAATTATTCAGGAGTCTGCCATAGAAAGTTAAAACCAACGAAAATAATAGAAATAGGGCTGGCACATGAGAAAAATCCTGCACCAGCCGCCAAAGCATTTTTACAGTTCATACTGCCGCAGTTGCCTGATAAATAAAATTACCAGATAAATAAAGCTGTCAGCAGACAATTACTTAAGGAAATCCTCTCTCATAGGATTGAATACATCGCAGAGTATTCCTTCCTCAAGACATGTAACGCCGTGGGTAACACCTGAAGGCATGTATACGCTGTCTCCCTGATTAACGATTTTAGTTTCATCGCCGATAGTGAATTCAAAGCTTCCTTTGGCAACATAAGTAATCTGCAGATGCTTATGGCTGTGGAAATTGCCTTTAGAGCCTTTTTCAAAATGAATCTCACACATCATAAGGTCATCAGAGTAGCATAATATTTTTCTTGTAACACCTGGTTCACAGTTGGTTGCTGTAACGTCTTTGTTGAATGTAAACATATATAATACCTCGTTTCTATATTGATTAATTATAGGTCTATATTAAACTTTTACATCAAAAAAAACTAGCATAATTATCGGACTATGTTATATTAATTACAGATTAATTGAGCATAGACAGGAAATTAAACAGATTATGGAGAAGAAAATATTTATGAATGTAATATGGTTTGTACTGGCATTAGTCTGCCTTGGATACTTTATAACGTGTGCATCATATGCGGGAATCGGTTCGTCATTCATATTCATATGGCTGATGGGAGCAGTGTTCTTTGGATTAGTGTTTACAGTAAGAATATTAGAGATTAAAGGAATAATCCATGTGGCGAAAGCATTAAGAATATGTTTCATAGCCGTAATGGTGCTTGGGGTATCGCTTTTTGTGTTTGTTGAGGCAATAGTAATAAAAGGCATGATGACAAAGCCACAGGATAACTGTGATTATATAATTGTGCTTGGATGCCAGATAAGAGGAGACCATATAACAAGGTCATTAAAGAACAGACTGAATGTTGCGGCTGATTATGCAGCTGACAATCCCGATACAACAATAATAGTATCAGGTGGCAAAGGAAAAGGAGAGAATACAACAGAAGCTTATGCAATGTATAACTATCTTGTGTCAAAAGGAATAGATGGCTCGCGCATAATACAGGAGGATAAGTCAACAGATACATCGGAGAACATGAAGTACTCAGTGAAATATATAGACAATAAAGATGCATTAGTCGGTATAGTAACTAACAATTTTCATGTGGCAAGAAGCCGCCTTCTGGCCAGACATGCAGGATTAAAAAACACATGTGGAATTCCGGCAGAAAGCGACCATGTATTGTTTATAAACTATACCGTAAGAGAAGCAGTAGGTATAGTAAAAGATTTCGTGTTCGGAAACTTTTAAGTTCCATTAATGATAAAACCTCTGGATATCATTGATTAACGAATAAGTCTTGTTATATCCATCGTTGTACATAGAAAGAATCTTGTTGAAATCTTTCTCAATCTTTCCAAAGCCTTTACTCTTAGTAGGGCGTATTACAAGGCAGCGGCCTTCTTTTTCGTAGCGTTCAAGACGTTTTAAGCAGCGGTTGTAGCGCTCTGCACGAAGAAGGAGATCGCGCTGTATCTCCGGGTATTTAAGAAATGCCCTTGCAAGAGTTTTTACAGAGCTTGTTGTTTCTTTGTGATAACCGGCTTCACGGGTAAGAACTACAATAACTCTGTCACAGCCATCTTCAAATGCTTTTTCGAAAGGAATGGAATCACTTAAACCGCCGTCAAGGTAAGGAGTTCCATCAAGATATATAAGCGGAAAAGCAAGAGGAAGAGCACATGTTGCACGAAGAAGCTGGTTAGTGCGGTCGTCTCCCGTGAATGTCTTGTACTCTGGCTTTCCAGTGAGTACATTGGTTACAACACATTTGAAAGTTCCCTTATATCTGTGAAAAGCGTCATAATCATAAGGCACAAGTTCATTAGGGATTGTGTCAAATGTAAAATTAAGCCCGTAAAGTGAACGGTTATCCCTGTGAACCATGTTGCTGAGTCCGACATAACGCTTGTCATTCCTGTAATCAATAAGAATCTTTAAGTTTCTTCCAATCTGTCCTGATGCCATGGAAACTCCATATGCAGCACCGGCAGATACGCCAATCATGTAATCTGGCATAATCTTGTTCTCTAACAGGGCATCCATAACGCCACATGAGAATATTGTCCTGAATGCACCACCTTCAAATACGATTCCAGTTTTCATATTTTAACCTCGCTGATTAATTTAATGTAAAATGTATGTAAAATATTTGCAAAAGAAATTCTTTTGAGCTGATAGCTATATTTTCTTATTAAAAATGTACTTAGTCAATAAAAATATGTAATATAAGGACAGATTTGTTAAAAATAGGTTGCTTAAATGTACTTTTTAGTGTAC